>NZ_MUEY01000014.1:0-101909 GCF_001995695.1 Salinivibrio sp. ML290
TTATCTTCTGTCATTTTTAATCTCCTAAACATTAGGAGACCATTAAATCGTACTGAAAATGATCAACAAATTGATCCTTTATTTTCACTTATTTTAATTAATAAATATGGCATAACGCACGATTTTAAGCCATAAGTGACAACTTAATCATTAAATTGCTAGCCCAGGCGTAGCGCGGAKCTTCATGCGTTTTCCCTGATAGCCAGTCCTTACAATATTTAGAAATCGTTTCATTAACCAAAAGCTTCTGAATAAAATCTTCGATAGCGTTAACTGTAAACTGATTGCCTAGTCCATAAAAATACTCTAGAACCAAGCTTATGTTTGGATAATTCTCCGCGAACTCATCTCCTAGGTCCTTTAACCTACTAGTACTATATCGTATTGATGCATCATTTAGATCTTGATGGGTTATTTTCATATTTCCATCGTTGATAGCATTATCTATTGCATAGCTACAGAGCATCAAAACATCTCTTGGGCGATGCTGGCAAAGCTTCATCACTCGTGCCGCAGTTGATTCTTGATCTTCCTCCTCAAAAAAGTAGCTCCAAGCCTCCCCTCCAAGCTTTGGTTTTGTATTGAATGGCCTTACGAGCCTTCTCTCGACCAACTCAATAAGCTTTCTTTCTGACCACTCAAGAAACACTGAGGATGTTTCTAGTCTTGAAAATTCGTTGTCTAGAGCTCTTATTCTGTCATATATATTTTCTCTAATAAAAATATATGGTCTAATAAAGTTAGTTGAGGCTCTTAACCTAACCGCAGCATGCATTAATGCCATAAGGCAAATTATGGCTGACTCAGATCCGTCCCATGACTCATCTAACCTATCAACCAATACAATGTAATCGTAAGTACCGTTAGTAGCAATAGAGTTTGCCTCTTGTATTATTTCTTTGCTTCTTTTTATTTGCCTCAACCACAGTTTGTCGTTTTCTTTAGTATAAGCTTCAAATATTTCGTCGGTTAAATTAAGAACCCTGGAATCAAAATCACAATCTTCTATCAATCCCCTTTCGCGCTTTATGTATTCGACAGACTTATCAAACTTAAACACTCCATTCTCAGACCATGTTTTAATTATTTCGTCAACCAATGCCCGCTCCATTGAGTGCATTAATGACTTGAAAGGCCTTTGTCGAGTATCAAAAAATTCCTCATGTTCAAGAGGTAAGGTGAGAAGGTCAAAGATTTGAGGAATGATATGGATACATCTCGGAAACTTCCTTTGAACCTCAAAGGTAATTGCCGTTTTTCCAGCACCTCGCCTACCAATATAAAAACAGCTATGCCCATCTGGATCTAGGGAGCTTAGCGTAGAAGGAGTTGCAACAAATAGCTCAGGATCAGTCCTGATAATATCGTACTCAGCAAATGCTTGTCCGATCTTTACTCTTTTGAGCGCATCCTTTGGTAATTGTATTTTTCCCATATGCTCTCCATTTTAATTCGTTCCCACGCTCCTGCGTGGGAATGTATATGGGTTTTGAATCATGGGCAGGGTTCGCCACAAGATCGCCGAACTGCAATTGATCATTGTTCTAACACTAGCGGACAGCGTCACCTTTAGCGAACAAACCAGTTCAATGCCCTAGGTAGAATAATATAACACTGGTTATGTTGCTGTTTGTGTTTGAATAATAGTAAGAGCTAGATATGCATTCCCACGCAGGAGCGTGGGAACGAGAACAAGCTGACGTAATAAGATCGTCGATGCGTGTCCAGTAAAACGGATCAAGTCCAGCGGGAGCCCAACTCTCTTGTTAGGCATAATTGCGATTGTAAATTTCCTTCAGTTTTTCCACTGACATAGCAGGTTTATCTGTATGAATCATTGCATGGCAATTAGGACAAAGAGGAACTAGGTCTGTTTCTGGATTAATAATATGCTCACCGTCGCTATGAGCCAAATCTACTCGGTGATGTACATGAATATAGTCACGCCCTATATCTCCGTATAGATTTTGAAAGTTCATTCCACAGACTTGGCAGTTGCAACCAAAGTGGCGTATGCATTTTTCACGTGCCGATCGATCTCGCTCAATTGCAGTCGATACTACCGAATACCTTTTACCTTCAAAATGCACAATATCATTCGATTTCTTCGTACCTTTACACTTCGCTAATGTCCACCTAACATTCTCACCTTTTGCTACGTTGGATTCAGATGCTTCCCATAGCGCTTCAGGGTCAATGTCAGTTAAGGCAGCTTGTCGTTGATGGGAGTAGCCAAGAATTGAATTATCAGAATCAAAAATGTATGGCCCTGTTATTTCAAAGACACATTGTCTTTTACCACTTGCCGTAACTATAATTTGATCACCAATCTCAACTTCTGCATACAGGTTCCACAAACTTGGCCCTGCCATATTGGAATTGTTTACATCAGGCTGTATAGTTTCTAGCTTATTGGTTATTTCAGTAGAATTACTTGGATCCAATTCTGAAAGATCCCCAATACTTGACCAACCAATAGCAATTCGTCCAATTTCTATCATTCTTGCGAGTGCTTTTTGTGACTCTTCATGATGAGCAACTAATCGCCATACTTGCATTTTTTCTCCTTATGTCTAACGCCCGGCTCACGCGCCGATTTGGAGCCGCAAAGCGGCGGAAAATCGGTCCCTGTGCAGCCGATTGGTAAGTGTGATCTTATATCTCCGTAGCATCTGGAACATCATAGGTATTATCTGTAATTTCGCTCATCAGCCGATGATCTAGTAACACCTGCATAATAACCTTCACAGTCTGGGAGCACGGAACTATTGTGTTGTTGGCATAATCAAAATTTATGCCCCACCCCCTACTGTTACTAACTCTTTGTAGAGTCTGTATGAAATTTGGTCGGTTATAAATTCCTTTCGTTTCAATGACAGCCATTCTCCTCAACTGTATGGAATTGCTACCAACATATTCTACTATTGGCGACAAATCAGAAAATAGCCCGCTGAATGAGGGCGATTGCTGAAGCTGTGAAAAAGCTTGGACATACTCCTCACGATATTTCATTGCAGACTCAAAACCCCTTTTATTCGCAATAAACGCTGTATGACCAACAACATAAAAGTCAAAATTTTTCTCAATAGAAAAACTATTATCCTCAACGGCCGACAGTTCGCCATTAGAAAATATCATGTTTATATACTTCTTAGGATACGAGGTTTTCCATGATGAGGTAGAACGTTTTACGGCATAAATCGTTTGTTCATTTAATGTAAATTTAACCACATATCCTTTAGAACCTTTTWAATCCTTTGAGTCTGATATCCTATGTTCGCTTTCAAGGCGATCTACTAGAATTTTCAAACTATTAAAATCTGTTGAAGATGGGTCTAACGTAAGGCAGCTATTTTCGTTATTTTGCGATATGTATGTGTATGGACTGTGTTCCGTTATCCTTTCAATCTCATTCTTGACAAACTCTTTTAGCTTTCTATTTAACTTCCCCTCAGTTTGAACATAAAATGTGCGAAACTTTGAGCTCGTAGTACTGTCTTTAAAAATCCAAAGAAGCGGATTTGAGTTATCAAAGTCAAAATTTTTTAAAGCTTGGAAGTCAACAGACATTAGCCACCTCTTGCAATATAGAACTCTTGTATTGTTTGTGCGTCATATTCACCTGGGATCAAATTTCCTTTAAATAAAATCCTTACATTTCTCTCGTTGCCATTTACTTCCGCCTCTGCTTCGTATAGTTTCCAGCCAAACATGATCAAAAGCGGGTTCATTATTATTTGGCCTGACTTATAAGTTATTGCGAACATCCAAAATAGGAAAACAGCGAAACCCAAGAGCTTTTCGGGATGCTCATAGCTAATCCCCATAAACGATACAACATACGGAAATACATAATTAATAATATCGTTTGGTATTGGCTTTACCTTTGTGATCTTGGCATTGAACGGAAAAGATATTTTTTTAAGAGATATATTTGACAAAACAACCGAAAGGATAGTCAGAAGAAAAAATGCTGCAGACAGGTAGGGGTTAGCGAACGGATTAAAGTAACATTTGCTCATGTTTGAAAAATCACAAAAAGGCCGTTCCCACCACGACATAGGTATGTCTTGGACTGCTAGTATTAAAGCCAGAGGTAAATACGAGCCAATAAAAATCAAAAAGGCTGAAAATAATCTAAATTGCATTTTTAACTACCATCCGACACCTACACCCCTGCAGTAGGGGCACTTAATATTGTATTAGAGCGCAATTCACAGCTAACCATCAAACCTAACATTTAATTCATCGATAACTGTATTATCTTGAATGAGTTGAACTTTAATTTTGTTCACATCAGGTAAGTTTTGAAATGGTCCCGATAGGTCATATGACTTGTAATATAGACGAACTCGGCTACCATCAGATTCAACTTTCTTAACGTCCATTCTCATATAATTGAATTCACCACTAACTTGCCAATCTAGTTCCTTGAATGTGTTAACAAGAGTATCTGTATCTAAGCCTAACTCTGCTTTTCGAACTAAAGACTTAACGAAATCATATGTTTCTTTAGCTTCCATTTTTTCACTTTCTCCTGCGCTCTAACACCCGGCATAATAGGCGCGAGATTGCGAGCGTCCTAATTGGCGCGCTTGTTAAATTTTTAGTACCAATCTGGTTCATTTTCTTCAACAGCTACCTCAATGCCTCCCGATGTGCCAGAAATATAGAGACCGTCATCTTCGGCATTTACTAGTTCACCATCAATAAACTCATAGTGTAGGAAAACTTCAACAGTGTATATTGTTGATATAGTGCTAGTTCTGGAAGTGCTATCAAATGTGTACATTCGGCCATCTTCTCGGTCATAGATACCATTATTGAAATCTGGGCCGGTCACTGTCACTTCAAACTCTACATCTATGTCGAAGGTGACTTGGCTTTCTTCGTCATCAATGTACAGTACTGACGGCTCTATATCTCCCAGACTTATAACTGTAAGACCATCGTCCACCTCTGCATCCTCCCAAGTAGAGGAGTTGTATACATCGCATTCTTCGAGGAACTCGGTAATTTTGTGCTTGATTTTTTCCTCGTTTACGATGAAATACTGCTTTACTTGCTCGTGTCTTACACTGGTGTGGGTCGTGTATATATCTAGAAGTTTGTCTAACGATTCAACTGAAATAAAATTAGGATCATCGGCACAAAATACTTTCAAGTCACCATCATCAGATACGACATATATTTTTTCGTCATCTTGAAGATATGATTTCAATGACAGGATAGATATTGCATCAGGAAACTCTGCTTTTTTCTTACCATCACCAAACGGTGGCTTTCTATCGAAATATAAAGACAGTAACTCTTCAGGATCAACTCCATCTGCTTCTACAATTTCCGTAGAGCATGCGCTCATAAAATCATCAAACACATCTCCTGCTTTTTTGTGGATGTCTTCGTCTGGGATTTCTTCAAACAACCCCTTAACCTTATCGTAATCGAGTGATGACAGAAGCCGTGCTTTTCTTCGAAACGTTTGGATAGCACTTATAGCATCGTTAACAGAAAGCGCTATTTTTGACTTTATTTCACGGTCAACGACGCTCGTAGATACATGAAACAATTCATTAGCTTCGCAATATTTTCTAAATGATTTAAATGCAGGTCCATCAAAATGAAGGCCTGCCTTCACAAATGACTGTGTATCAATGAAGACTTTTCTCGTTTCTAGCACAATTATTCGTCCTGAAATTTAACATTGTATTAGCGCGCACTCACTTCCCCAAAACCGTTATACGCGCCTTTCCTTTATTAACTTACTGTTATTACTGGCATTTATCGCTTTTACTGGCTGTTTTTTTCCCCGCGAAAGTGTGCGTGCCGCCTGTCACGGCTGGTGCATTCACACTATCCCCAAACCTAGTAATGTAACTCATTGATGAATATATTCTTTTATTTTACTGAACTGAGAAAGCGTGAATGCATGATGAGAAAGCGTGCATCCGATTCGGCTTTCTATCCGATAAGCGGGTTAACTATCCAACCTTTCCCACGCTACCGCCCGCCGGTTTTGGGCACCCGATAGGCCATTTCCCTTTTTGTAGTAAGGATTAGCCTAACAGAGGCGTGATAACGTTTTCATTCCCTAATGTCCAAAATGTTAGCTAGCGCTAATTCTGTGAGATTGCGTCGAGGATTTGGCTGGGATCTTGCGGGTGTGTTGGTTGGGTCTAAAAAGCCAGTCGGGGCTGCCATTTTTTGTGGATGCTTCCAAAAAACGTGCAACTGGTGTTTTTTTATGCAAAATTAATCTTTATTTCACTAAATTTGTACAACAAAGTGTGATTAAGGTTGGTATAATTTTCACCACATTAACCCCCTGCACGCTCTGTCGGACATTTGTGCTGTGAATATAGACGTCAATAACCTCCTGCTCCAAAACGATATTTTACTCCTTTTTGTGGTTCTCGCCCTCGGCCTCGCGGTCGGAAAGATCAAAATTGGTAGTGTGCAACTCGGCGGATCCATCGGCGTGTTGTTCACCGCGATCATTTTTGGCAACGCGGGGTTCACCTTCTCGCCTGATACCCTCAGCATCGGCTTTATGCTGTTTATCTACTGCGTGGGGATTGAGGCGGGGCCGAACTTTTTTGGCGTCTTTTTCCGTGACGGAAAATCATACCTATTGCTTGCCTTGGCGGTGTTACTCAGCGCCATTGGCTTAACCCTGTTCTTCCAAAACCATTTGGGGTTGGATATCAGCATTGCCACCGGCATGATGGCCGGCGCGCTTACCGCCACCCCGGTATTAGTGGGCGCTAAAGATGCGCTTAACTCCGGCTTAACCGGCGCGGAAGGCGAACAGCTGGGGATGATGATTGATAACCTCAGTGTCGGCTATGCCATGGCTTACCTCACCGGCTTGGTGAGCTTGATTGTGCTGGCGAAATTGATGCCGAAGTTGCAGCGCCATAACCTTGAGCACTCCGCCCAACAGATTGCTATTGAGCGCGGCTTGGGCAGCGAATCACAGCGTAAGGTCTATTTACCCATTATTCGCGCCTATCGGGTCGGCCCTGAATTGATCGATTGGATTGATGGCCGCAACCTGCGTGAGCTGGGTATTTATCGCCAAACCGGCTGTTATATCGAGCGTATTCGCCGTAACGGCATTTTGGCTAACCCCGATGGGGATGCCATTTTGCAGCAAGGCGACGAGATTGCCTTAGTGGGCTATCCCGACAGCCATGCACGGCTGGACCCCAGCTTCCGTAACGGTAAAGAAGTGTTTGACCGCGATTTGCTCGACTTGCGCATTGTCGAGGAAGAAATCGTGGTGAAAAATGACAGCGTGGCGCAGAAAAAGCTGTCGGATTTAAACTTGTCGGAATACGGCTGCTTTTTAAACCGAGTGGTGCGCGCTCAGGTTGAGATGCCGATGGACCAAGGGATTATCCTCAACAAAGGCGATGTGCTGCAAATCAGTGGTGAGAAAAGCCGCGTAAAAGGCTTGGCCGACCGCATCGGCTTTATTTCGATTCATAGCCAGATGTCGGATTTGCTCGCCTTTTGCTGCTTCTTTATTTTGGGGCTGGGCTTAGGGATGATCACCCTCACCTTCGGTCAAGTGACCTTTGGCCTGGGTAATGCCGCTGGCTTGCTGTTAGCGGGGATCAGCCTCGGCTTTTTACGTGCCAACCACCCCACTTTCGGCTATGTGCCCCAAGGGGCGCTGAATATGGTGAAAGATCTTGGCCTCATGACCTTTATGGCTGGCATTGGACTGAGCGCCGGTAGCCGGCTATTTGATTACATCGCAGACATGGGCTTTTCGGTGATCTTGGCCAGCATTGTGATCAGTGTTATTCCAGTGATTGTCGCCTATTTGATTGGCGCGTATGTGCTGAAGATGAACCGCGCGCTCTTGTTTGGCGCAATCATCGGGGCAAGAACCTGTGCGCCGGCGATGGATATGATCAATGAGCATGCCCGCAGTACTATTCCTGCCTTGGGCTACGCGGGCACTTATGCGATTGCCAACGTTATTTTGACCTTAGCCGGCACCATGATGATTATTTTGGTGTAACGTCACGCTGGAGACGGTCGCTGAGTCAGCCAAAATTCAGTTTATTAAACCTATAATAAAGGCGTCCACCTAGGGCGCTTTTTTGTTTTACAGGGGCTTTTATGCAGGTTCTTATTATTGAAGATGACTCGATTTTAAGTCATCACCTGAACACCGAACTCAGTGAACTCGGCCACCATGTTCGCTGTGCCAGCACTGCCAGCGAAGGGCTTTATTACGCTGACCAATACCCCAATGATATTGCCATTGTTGACCTTGGTTTGCCCGATCAAGATGGCATTAGCCTAATTCGTGATATTCGCGCCAAAGGGCTGCGCCTGCCGATTTTGGTGCTCACGGCGCGCGCCAACTGGCAAGATAAAGTCACGGGCTTAGATGCCGGTGCCGATGACTACCTAGTAAAGCCGTTTCAAAAGCCGGAACTGGTGGCGCGACTAAACGCCTTGGTGCGTCGCAGTGCCGGTTTTGTGAAGCCCACTATCACCGCTGGCGATATCGAGTTAGATTTGTTGGCGAAATCGGTCACCGTCAACGGGCAAGCGCTAGAGCTCACCGCCTTTGAGTATGATTTATTTGAGTACCTGATTCGTCACAGTCGCGAAGTGATCTCGAAGCAACGCTTGCTCGATGTGCTGTATCATGACCAAGATGGCGACCCTAACACCATTGAGGTGATGATCAGTCGTCTACGTAAAAAGCTGATCCAAACCGGACACGACAACCCCATCTCGACCGTGCGTGGCCAAGGCTACCTGTTCGAGATCCAAGCTGAGTAAACCATGAAACTAGGCCAACTTACCCTTTGCCAATGTCGCCCCCGACTGCGCACCCGCGTACTCGCCACCTCCATTGGCATTATTCTCCTTTTCTCGATTGCGCTCGCGGCCTTGATTAATAAGCTGTATCAGCAAAATTCAATGGCGGCTTACTCGCGCGATCTGGCCTCACAAATTCCGATGGTGATGGCGCAGCTCAGTAAAGACGGGCTGATCCGCGCTGACCAGCTGACGGCTTGGATTCAATCGCTTGACCCGTCCAGCAGCGATTATATGTCGGTGCTATGTACGCCCGATAACCACACGCTATGGACCTCACGCGATGTGCAAGCGTTTAATATCGACGATATCTGCACACATATTCCTAACGAAGCGAAAAAGCCGCAGTACCTTTCCATTGCTGGCTTTAACGTGGTAGCGCAACGGCTTTCATCAGAAAAACAACCCGGTGATAGCGAAAACCGGCTGTTTGTGCTGCGCAACGTCGACAAACAAAAACAACAGTTAGCCGATTTAGAGGCAGAGACCTGGTTTTACATCAGTCTGCTGTTTGTCTCGGCGTCGGCACTCGTGGTTGCCGCGTGTCATTGGAGCTTTTCCCCACTGCGCCGCTTGGCCAGAGAGCTGATCGCGATTACTGAATCACGCCAGCAAACACTGGATAACGATTACCCTGACGAGCTGCAAGATGTCACCCAAGCGCTTAACCGGATGATCACCCAGCGGGAAAAGCAAAAATCCCGTTATCGCCACGCCATGGATGATTTGGCGCACAGCTTAAAAACGCGTTTATCCGCCACCAATGCCCTGCTCGATGATAATCATCTGTCGCGCGAGCAGCTGAATAAGCGGATTTTGGAGCAGGTCAGCCAGATGGATGACATGGTGCAATATCAGCTCAAACGCGCATTGGTGGGGCAATGTGGGCTGAAACGCGAAGATAGCCCACTGACCGCACCGATTGATAGCCTGACCGGCATGCTAGATAAAGCCTATCGCGATAAACCCGTGAAAGTGGTGCGAGCGTTTGATGAAAGTGCCTCTTTACCGGTGCACCGCAGTGATTTGATGGAGTTACTCGGTAACTTGCTGGAAAACGCCTATCGCTTTTGCCTTGAAACGGTGCAAATCCGGCTCGACGATCACGGCGAAGTGTGGCAATTGGCGATTGAAGACGATGGCCCCGGGGTACCAGAGCAATATCGGGAAAGCATATTCCAGCGTGGCGTACGTGCCGATCAGCTCAATCCTGGCACTGGCATTGGATTAGCGGTGTGCGATGAAATCATTGCCAGTTACGATGGCAACATCCACGCCAGCGACTCCCCGCTGCAAGGGGCGGCCTTTGTGCTGACCATTCCTAAGCGCTAAGCCAGACGGTCAGCTTAAGCGCGACGCCAATAAACCGGCCGGTGCTTTCGCGCTGCCACCAGCAGCAAACAAAAAACGCAGCCAAATCGTGGCTGCGTTTTTATGAGTAGGTAACAGGCGTGAATGCGTTTGCTCAGTGCCCGGTTTATTCTTCTTCCGGGTCGGCGAGCAAGTCGTCTTTGGCCGCCATCATGTACTGATACATCGACCAGTATGTCAGGCCTGCCGCAGCGTACAGCGCAATGTAACCTAACCATTCAATCCAAGGCGCGCCATGCCAAAGAAGCATGGTCAGTGCGAACATTTGCGAGCCGGTTTTAAATTTCCCCACCCATGAGACCGCGACGCTGGCACGTTTGCCGATTTCTGCCATCCACTCGCGCAGGGCCGAAATAATCACCTCACGCGCAATCATGGTTGCCGCCGGAATCGTGATCCAAATAGAGGCGTAGTGCTCAACAATCAGCACCATGGCTATCGCCACCATCACTTTGTCGGCGACGGGATCGAGAAAGGCACCAAAACGGGTCGATTGCTTTAAGCGACGCGCTAAATAGCCATCCAGCCAATCGGTGGCGCCAGCAATCACAAAAATCAATGCTGCCGCAAATGGCGCCCAAGCATAAGGTAGATAGTAGGCAACAACAAAGACCGGAATAAGCGCAATGCGCAAAAAGGTCAAAATGGTAGGTATATTTAGACGCATGCTCAGCTTTTTATTTTAGGATTAACTGGGTTATGGTGCCCCATTGCCACTAACCTTGCAATGAGGAATGAATTTTCTCTGCCAATGTGGCGCTGATCCCGGGCACCTTGGCGATTTCTTCAACACTGGCGTTTTTCAGCTCTTGAATACCGCCCAAGTATTTCAGCAAGGCCTGGCGACGTTTAGGGCCTACGCCATCAATTTGGGTGAGCACACTTTGCTTGCGCGCTTTGCCCCGTGCCGCGCGGTGTCCGGCAATGGCATGATCGTGGCTTTCATCACGAATATGTTGGATAAGGTGCAGCGCCGGTGAGTCGGCGGGCAGCGAAAACTCCTCGCYCGAGACCTTAATCAAGGTTTCAAGCCCCGGCTTACGGCTGGTACCTTTGGCCACCCCTAAAATGAGCGGGTTAACTGGCCAATCAGCAATCAGCGGCTCGAGCACCTCCCAAGCACGGCTAAGCTGGCCCTTACCCCCATCAATCACGATGATATCGGGGATTTTTTCTGGCTCGACTTGTTTGCTATAACGGCGCGTCAGTACCTGTGCCATCGCGGCATAATCATCGCCGCCGGTGATCCCTTCAATGTTGTAACGGCGATACTCTTTTTTCAGCGGCCCGTCTTGGTTGAACACCACGCAGGAGGCGACTGTTTTCTCGCCCATGGTATGGCTGATATCAAAGCACTCCATCCGCTTAACCGGCTCTAAGCCCAGGGTTTCTTGCAGCGCTTGATAACGATTCTGGATGGTCATCCGATGGTTGATCTTGCTGGTCAAAGCGGTGCGGGCATTGGTGTTGGCCAGCTTCAAAAAGCGGGCTCTAGCCCCGCGCGGGCGACTTTGTAGGCGCACATTGCGACCGGCTATTTCACTCAAGGTATTCGATAGCCAACCCAGATCATCACCGATATCGTCAGAAATCAGAATATGGCTGGGAATGGTGCGCCCTTCCGCTTGCGCCAGGTAAAACTGGCTGACAAAGCTTGAAACCACTTCACCAGGGTCGGTTTCTGCCGGCATCTTAGGAAAGTGGCTACGACTGCCCAGTACTTTGCCTTGGCGCAGGAAGAGCACATGAATGCACGCCACCCCGTTTTCTAATGCAAAGCCGATAACGTCGATATCATCATCGCTGTCTTGCGAGACAAACTGCTGCTCTTGTACGCGGCGCAACGCTTGGATTTGGTCACGATATTCCGCCGCCTTTTCAAATTGCAGCTGTTGGCTGGCGGTTTCCATTTTGGCGACCAAGCTGTCGATCACTTCGCGGTCTTTGCCTTGTAAAAACATACGGGCAAAATTGACTTGCTCGGCGTAGTCATCATCACTAATCAGCCCTGGCACACAAGGGCCAGAGCAGCGACCAATTTGATACATCAAGCAAGGCCGGCTGCGGTTGGCATACACCGAGTCTTCACACTGGCGAACCGGGAATATTTTCTGCAATAGGTGCAGGCTTTTGCGTACTGCATTGGCATCAGGAAAGGGACCAAAGTATTCGCCCTTTTTCTTTTTCGCGCCGCGGTGGATCGCGAGCCGCGGATGCTCGTGAGCACTGAGGTAGATATAGGGATAAGATTTATCGTCTCGCAGCAATACATTGTATTTGGGGCGATGCTGCTTGATCAGGTTGTGCTCAAGGATCAGCGCTTCGGTTTCGGTGTGGGTCACCGTCACCTCTACATCGGCGATGTTACGCACCAAGGCTTTGGTTTTCTCACTGGAAACCTGGACCCGAAAGTAGCTGGCTAGGCGTTTGCTGAGATCTTTGGCCTTACCCACATAGATAATCTCACCCGCGGCGTTCATCATGCGATAAACGCCGGGCTGGTGAGGAACGGTTTTCAGAAAACTTTTGGCATCGAAGGTGTTCGGCACTGCGCGGTCTCGTACTACATTACTTCGCGTTACAAGGTTTCGGTATCTAACATGCCGTGCCTGATGGCAAGGTGGGTCAATTCCACATCACCATTAATGCCCAACTTGCTGAATAAGCGATAACGGTAACTGTTCACCGTTTTCGGGCTCAGGCTAAGCTGCTCGGATATGTCGGTAACTTTTTGCCCTTTGGTGATCATTAGCATGATCTGCAATTCACGCTCTGACAGCTCTTTGAAAGGATTATCTGAAGAGGCAGAGAACTGACTAAGCGCCATTTGCTGGGCAATGTCCGGTGAGATATAACGCTGGCCACTGTTGACCATGCGGATCGCGTTCACCACTTCATCGGCACCGGCGCCTTTGGTCAGGTACCCCGCGGCTCCCGCTTGCATGACCTTGGTGGGGAACGGGTTTTCTGTATGGATCGTGAGCACGATAATCTTGGCGTCCGGCGAGTAACGAAGCAACTTGCGTGTCGCTTCCAACCCACCGATGCCTGGCATATTCATGTCCATTAGGACAATATCGGCGTGATTTTGCCGGCACCACTTGAGTGCAGCTTCACCGCTGTCGGCTTCCCCTACCACTTTTATGCCACGAACGTCTTCTAAAAGACGTCGAATCCCTGTGCGAACCAGCTCGTGATCATCTACAAGGAACACATTGATCAATCTTGTATCTCCACTTGGTTTGGTTCGCCAACATGCTGCCACAAGGCAACGGTTGGACTTCTCTTACGCATAGTACTTGAGTTTTACCACGGATGAAAAGCCAACAACAGAGCGGATGTGGGCAAATGCAAATATTCATACACTAAGCCGCCAAAAAACAGTCAACCTGACTGAATTATCACCAATTTGGTGACGTTCGAGGCAAGTTGACTGCAATAAACAGCGTAAAACCCGCTTTACGTGTCAGTAATTTTTAACACTTAGCGGCTTAAACCGTTTAGATTACGACAGACCCAAACACAAGTACTTCATTTCTAGGTATTCATCGAGTCCCCAGTGTGAGCCCTCACGGCCAAGGCCCGATTGCTTCACCCCACCAAAGGGCGCGACCGCGGTCGAAATCAAGCCAGTGTTGATCCCTACCATGCCGTATTCCAGTGCTTCGGCCACACGGTGCACCCGGCTAATGTCTTTGGCATAAAAGTAAGACGCCAACCCAAATTCCGTATCATTGGCCATGGCGATGGCGTCCGCTTCTTCTTCAAAAGAAAACAGCGGTGCCACGGGGCCGAAGGTCTCTTCTTTGGCTATCCGCATCGCTGGGGTCGCGTATTTAATCACCGCCGGTTGGGTGTAGTTTTCTCCCAGCTCAGGGCACGCGCCACCCAGCTCAATCGCCGCACCTTTTTGCTTGGCATCGTCCAGATGGGCATTCACTTTGTCCATTGCCCCCTTATTGATGAGCGGGCCGATGTCCACGCCGTCGTCGGTGCCTTTACCCACCTGCAATTGACTCACCGCCTGGATAAACTTTTCTGCAAAGGCTTCATACACGCCCGATTGCACGTAGATGCGGTTCACACAGACACAGGTTTGCCCTGCGTTACGAAACTTCGCCGCAATGGCCCCTTCAACCGCGGCATCAATATCGGCGTCATTAAACACAATGAAAGGCGCATTGCCGCCCAGCTCCAGCGAGAGCTTTTTAATGGTTGGGGCGCATTTTTCCATCAACTGTGCGCCGATTTCGGTCGAGCCGGTAAACGAGAGCTTACGGACACGTCTGTCAGCACATAAGGTATCACCGATGGGGCCCGACGCTCCGGTCACCACACTGATCACCCCAGCTGGCAGCCCGGCTCGTAACGCGAGCTCACCGAGGGCCAGGGCCGATAGCGGCGTGTCACTGGCAGGCTTCACCACCATGGTACAACCCGCCGCCAATGCTGCGGCCGCTTTACGGGTAATCATCGCCGCTGGAAAGTTCCACGGGGTAATCGCCGCGGTCACGCCAATCGGCTGCTTGATCACTGAAATGCGTTTATCCGCTTGCTCCGCGGGAATGGTCGCGCCATACACTCGCTTCGCTTCTTCTGCAAACCACTGTAAAAACGACGCCGCGTATTGGATCTCGCCCGCGGCTTCTTTTAGCGGCTTGCCTTGCTCAGCCGTCATGATTGCGGCTAAATCATCTTTGTGCTCGAGCATCAGCTCGTACCAGCGATAAAGCACGTCAGCCCGCGCTTTGGCGGTTAAATCTCGCCATTCGGGTAGCGCAGCATCCGCGGCATCAATGGCGCGGCTAGTTTCCTCCGCCCCCATATTAGGTACCGTCGCCAAGTGCTCTCCGTTCGCAGGATTGGTCACTGCGCGGGTTTGTTGGCTGTCGGCATCGACCCACTTCCCATTGATCAGTGCCTGTGTTTTTAAAAGCTCAGGATCCTGCAAATGCATAGTGGCTCCTTATTGGTTGAGGAAAAGATAATCTTTGAGGAAAAAGATGGTCATAGCGTGATAAGGGCACCTTGCCAGCTAAGACACAGTACGACAAGATAAGGCGCAATACTGTTAATAATAAGCCAGTAAAGCCATCTTGCCTACGTGATTAGATAGTCAGTGGCGAGCTCGTCAGTGAAGACAATGAGTGACTCGGTTCGTTGCTAATCAGACAGTCACGCTCGGTTTTACAACATAAGGCTGACCCTCAGGTGCAAACACAGCTGGCCTCTCAAACCGATAAAGGATGCTCTATGCGTATTTTTAGCCAGTTCGACAGCGGGAATATTCGCGTTGTTAACGATGACGACATCAACAACATTCAACTTGCCATTCACCACGACAATCAGTCTGAGTTTTATCAGTGGTTCCACTTTCGCTTAGAGGCGCAAGTGAATCAGGCTCACACACTGCATATTCAGCAACTGGCAGGCTCAGCCTACCCTGAAGGCTGGAAAGATTATCAGGCGGTCGCCTCTTACGATCGCGATACCTGGTTCCGCGTCCCCACGGAATTTGACGGCGATACACTGACCATTAACGTAACGCCGCAACATGGCTCGATGTATTTCGCCTACTTCGCGCCGTATAGCTATGAGCGCCACCTGGATTTAATTCACCAAGCGCAGACCTATCCACAATGTCAGCTAGAAACCCTCGGCCAAACCTTAGATGGGCGCGATATTAGCCTACTGAAAATTCGCGCTGATTTAGGGGAATCCGTCCAACCGAAAACTCCGATTTGGCTGATTGCTCGCCAACACCCAGGCGAAACCATGGCGGAATGGTTTATCGAGGGGCTGCTCGACCGATTGCTTGACGACACCGACACCACTGCCCGTGCGCTGTTGGAAAAGGCCGACGTTTACGTGGTGCCCAATATGAACCCCGACGGCAGCGTGCGCGGCCACTTGCGTACCAATGCGGTGGGCGCCAACTTGAACCGAGAATGGCAAGCCCCTACGCTTGAGCGCAGCCCCGAGGTGTATCATGTTCGTGCGCGTATGGAGCAAACAGGGGTGAAAATGTGCCTCGATATCCACGGTGATGAGGCGATCCCATATAACTTTGTTGCCGGTTGCGAGGGGATCCCTTCTTACGATGCGCGTATGGCGGATTTAGAGGACAGGTTTAAGCGTGCCCTGCTCACCGTGACGCCAGAGTTCCAAGACGAGCACGGCTATGACAAAGACGCACCTGGCAAGGCCAATCTGACCGTGGGCTCAAACTGGATTGGTGAGCGCTTTAAATGCTTGTCGTACACAGTTGAAATGCCATTTAAAGATCATAACGACCAACCGGACCCGGATTTTGGTTGGTCACCTGCGCGCAGCCAAGCCTTCGGTCGCGATATGCTCAGTGCCATCCTCAATGTGGTGGATGCACTCTAGCGCGCACTGAATCAATAACACCTTATGAAAGCCGGTGCCGTGTCATCGGCTTTTTCTATTTGAGTGATTGATAAATTCAACTTGGGCGAGCGACGTCACCCGCTTATATTAGACACAAATAATTCAACGAGGAAACCCAATGACAACCTTGACCTCACGCTGCCCTCACTGCCAAGCCATGAACCGTATTCCAAGCGAGCGGGTGAATGACGCGCCCAAATGCGGCAAGTGTCAGTCTGATGTGCTGGACGGTAAACCGATTGAGGGCACCAGCGAAAACTTTAACGCGTTGCTAAATAGCGATGTGCCTGTCGTGGTCGATTTTTGGGCCCCATGGTGTGGCCCATGCCAAAGCTTCGCGCCTGCCTTTGCGGCAGTGGCCGAGCAAGAAGAAGGCCGCGCACGTTTTGTTAAAATCGATACCGAAGCGCAGCAAGCATTGGCGGCGCAATATCGTATTCGTAGCATTCCGACGCTAATGGTATTTAAAAACGGCGAGCGCGTTGACGTACTCAACGGTGCCCTGCCACAAAATGCCTTTAGCGACTGGTTGAGCCAGCACCTTAGCTAATCGCTATTCGCTAACCACTATTTCACAATAATAGCGCGGCGCTACACCTTCAGCGCCGCGCCCTGTTTTACCGCGCGGATCGCCACATTGGTATTGATGTCTTTGACCATCGCCAAGGTTTGTAGCTGGCGCATAAAGGCTTCATAGTGCGGTAAATCTCGCGTCACCACTTCCAATAAATAGTCATAAGTACCTGAGATCACGTGGCCGTTGATGACTTCATCCATTTCCACCAGTGCGTGCTCGAAGGTAACAATCGCCTCTTCTCGGTGATTGCTCAAACTCACGTTGACAAAAAAGGTCATGTTAAGCCCAATCCGCTGGCGGTCGAGCGTAACCTGATAGGATGCTATCACCCCATCGGCTTCCAGCTTTTTGATTCGTCTTGCACAAGGCGAAAACGACAACCCAACGGCATCAGCGATTTCCGCCGTGGTGCGGCGCGCATCGTCTTGTAACAGCGCCAGAATGGCTTTGTCTTTACTGTCCAAACCCTCTCCTTGGTAATTTTCATCAACTATTCACTAATATCCGATGATAACCACTAATAGGGGATGAAACTACCCGTTAATTTGCCACCAATCCCTCCCTTGACGCTGCCACACTAACTGCATCCATTATCAAGGAAGTGATCAACCATGCCTGCCACCTCTCAACGTTTATTAGGCCTCGCCGCCATGCTTGTCACCGTGACCATTTGGGCGAGYCTGTTTATCTCCCTGCGTCAGGCCAGCCAGTCGGTATTAACCAGTGGCGATATTGCTCTACTGCGCTTTTTGCCTGCGGCGCTGCTATTTGGTTGGCTGAGTCGTCATCGTGTGCGCCATATTTTTGCCGTGCCCAAACGTTATCTGTTTGCGATTGCCTTCGGGGCGGGTTTACCGTTTTATCTGCTCGCTGCCACAGGTATGCAGTTTGCCCCTGTCGCCGATGGCGCCTCGTTAATTCCTGGGATCTTGCCACTGTTTGTCTCCGCCATTGCTTGGAGCGTTTATGGCGAGTCGCTCTCGGTGGGACGACGATTAGGGATTGGGTTGATCGTGATCGGCATTGGCGCATTTTTGTGGCATTCTCTGTTCTTCTCACCGTGGAGCGTCACCCAAGGTCATTTGATTTTGCTCGCAGCCAGCATCAGCTGGGCGTGGTTTACTATTGGCGTGCGTGTCACGGGCTTAAATGCCGCAGAAGCCGGAGCGGTATTAGCGATGTCAGCCGTCTTGCTGCTGCCTGTGGGCGCGATGAGCGGGCTTATCTCGTTTAATCTGCTCCAAGCCCCTCTCGGTGAGCTGGGCTACCATGTGCTCGCGCAAGGTTTGGGTGTGGGGATCATTGCCAATTACAGCTATGCATTTGCGATTCGCCGCTTAGGTGCAGAAATGAGTGCCGCAATAGGTGCATTCACGCCGGTGGTGGCGGCGCTGATCGCCATTCCTGTGTTCTCAGAAACCGTCAGCCTGCTCACCGTGGTGGCGATGGCGTTGATCGTATTCGGTGCGGTGCTCGCCAGTGAGGGGATAAAGTGGCGACGCACACAAACAAAAAGCGGCCCGCAGGCCGCTTAATCTGTGATTCGACGTAAACGCTATCCGGTTAGAGATAGTCGCCTCGACGCAAGGCATCGATACGTTTTTCTAGCGGTGGGTGAGTCATAAACAACTCACTCAGCGTTTTCTTACCGTTGATGCCAAATGCCATCATTGAGCCTTCCAGTTTCGGCTCGTGACTGACTTTTAAACGCTCCAGCGCCGCAATCATTTTCTGTTTGCCTACCAGCTGCGCAGAGCCTGCATCGGCGCGGAATTCGCGATGACGGCTAAACCACATGGTGAGAATGCTAGCCAGAATACCAAACACGATTTCTAGCACTGACGACACCAAGAAGTACATCATCCAGTTGCCACCGCCTTCGCCTTCTTCGTCGCTGTTCATGCCACTGACCGCGCCTGCGATCACACGAGAGATAAAGATCACGAAGGTGTTCACTACCCCTTGCATCAAGGTCATGGTGACCATGTCGCCGTTAGCAATATGGCTGACTTCGTGCGCCAGTACCGCTTCCGCTTCATCACGGGTCATGCTTTGTAGTAACCCCGTTGATACCGCGACCACGGAGTCGTCACGTTTTGCCCCGGTGGCAAATGCGTTGATATCGGGCGAGTTATAAATCGCCACAGTAGGCATGCCAATGCCAGCACGCTGAGCCTGTTGGCTAACGGTGTTCATCAACCAGTGCTCGGTTTCATTGCGTGGATGCTCAATCACTTGCGCCCCTACTGAGCGAAGTGCCATGGATTTTGACATCAGCAACGAAATAATTGAGCCGCCAAAACCGAATACAGCCGCCAATACCAGCAACCCAGACAAGCTGCCCGGTTGCATGCCTGTCACGGCATAAATGATATTCAGCACAATGCTAAATACGACCAGTACCGCAAGGTTGGTAGCGAGAAATAATCCTAAGCGTTTCATGGTGTGTCTCCGTTGCTTAAACCCAGTGTTTAGCGCTTATTTGTTTTAATGATAAAAATAGTATGGGCATTAATGATAAAAACAATCCTTTGATGCAATTTGTTACGAATAAATCCCAGTCGTCGCTTGTGGCGCCCGTACCATCCAGCTCTCTGCACCGACCAGTTAGTGTGGCACGTTATTTCGATCTGATCTAAACAAATTGTGATATCGCGCAACTCTTAATTTTTAACAATCCATTCAAACATTTAACAAGCATCGAGACAGAAAAGCCCAATAAAAAAGACAAAAACAACCCAATATAGACTTTGGTCGAGTTGTCATCGCAGTTTACTCAGGCTAATTTATGCGCAGCTGTTTAAAACTATGACGCCGATGCACTGCGTAAGACAACAAAGTAATGGGCAGTCGGCGGTCATATCAACCATTAAGTTTATAACCACCCAGTGTGGACAACCTAACCTTAACAACGCAACGCGTTATCAATGGAGTGAGACCATGGCAGAGCAAGAAAACTACCGAGTCGCTATCGACATCTTAACCTGTCATCTCGGCATGAGCTTCGATGAAGCCTGCTCAGAGCTTGGGTTAGCGTCGGATGACGCGACAGCGGCGCGCCAAATGGCCGAGGTTCAGCAAAGCCTAATGGGTGTTCGAGACGACCAGAAGTAATTGTCTACCCGCATTGACTACCTGAATAGACAAAAAGCCAGCACAGCGCTGGCTTTTTTGATCGCTACATTCTCGCAATATGTTTACAACGGCTCAATATCTAAGTGGCTCGCGCATTGTGCTGGCGAGGCATCGGCAGCAAACGGCAAGTGCCCCAGACAGGGTGCATCTAAATGCGCATCAAGATAACGCACCATTTCGTCACTGTGCTGCGCCTTGGGATCAACGGCGTTTGCCACCCATCCGGCTAACCTAAGCCCGCGTGCGCGAATGGCCTCTGCGGTGAGTAAAGCATGGTTTAAACAGCCAAGTTTAATCCCCACCACCATGATCACTGGCAGTTGGTGGGCAACCACCCAATCGGCCAGCGTTTCAGTCTCACTGAGTGGCACTTGCCAGCCTCCAGCCCCTTCGACCAATACCGGACTAGCCTGCTGTTTTAAATGCGAGAGCCCATCGCTCAGCACCTGGGTATCGATGGGCTTGTTCGCTAACACGGCCGCCCAGTGCGGCGAGCACGGCGTTTCTAACAACACTGGATTGATCGCGGCATACGGCAATGCGAACGCACTGGCGTGCTGCAAAGTGACAGCGTCACTATTTAGTTGGTAATCAGGCGCTAAATCGGCACCAGCGGCGACAGGCTTGTAGCCCACCGGTTGATAACCTTGTTTGATAAAAGCGTGCAACAGCGCCGCCGTGGTATAGGTTTTCCCCACTTCGGTGTCGGTGCCGGTAATAAAGTAACTGTCATGCATGATGGTGAATCACTATGTAGCCAATTTGATAGGTCGCCGGTAAGGTGTTGGCGGCAAGTGCAAAACGCTGATACGCCTTTTCTACCGCGCTAAACTGCGCTCTTGTCGCCAGCCCTTGCTGCCCCGCACCTTGGGGACGATAAGTGGCGCCAATGCCTTTTAAGCTTTTCATCACCGCATGGGCATTGGCAAAGGTGAGCTGTTCGCTTTCTTGCAACACGGTTGCGTGCCTAAGCCCGGCGCGTTGGGTCGCCTGCTGTAATCCAGACAACGTGATAAAGCGGTTCACCCGTGATGTGCCGCATGCTTGTTGCCACGCGCTGTCGAGTTCACACAGTGATCCAGTGAGCAGTGTCGAAACAAGAATTTGTCCGCCGGGTTTAACGACCCGACTCAGCTCCGCCAATGGCACATGCAAATCGTCACACCATTGCAGCGCTAACGAGCTAAATGCCAGATCGACACTGTTGTCGGCCAGTGGCAAATGCTCCGCATCAGCTTGTACGCCTAGCATGGCATTGCCGCAGCGCGCTTTTGCCGTCGCAAGCATAGGGGCGCTGAGATCCAGTCCAATCACTGTCCTAGCGTGAGTCATCCACTGCTGGGTGAAATAGCCGGTGCCACAGCCGACATCTAAGACGGTGCCATGTCGGACAGCTTTCCGCTCTGACTCAGCCAATGCCATTAACCGATGGCCGACACGGCGCTGCAGCGTCGCACTATCATCATAATGGGGCGCGGCGCGGCCAAACGCTCTGGCAATCGCTTGTTTATCGGCGACGGTCATGGCGTCACCTCGCACGCTTTGCCGCTCGCTAATACCGGCTTCAGCGCCTCGATCAGTGCAGTGATATCTGTTTTTTGGTGCTGTGCCGACAAGCTGATCCGCAGACGTGCAGTGTTAGGGGGGACAGTCGGAGGGCGAATCGCTCCTACTCGAATGTGCGCCTTCATCAAAGCCTGATTTACCTGCTGTAACGCTACCAAATCGCCGATAATCAGCGGCTTGATCGGGCTAGGCGTCGCGAGCAGTTGCGGGAAGGGCTGCCGATTACCAGCGTGCGGTTCGAAAGCAGACGTCGTCTCTAACCAGTCGTGGAGCCCTTGCATTAACTGTTCGGCATGAGCGCTGAGTGTTTCTCGCCGCCAGTGCTCTGTTCGTGCCAACCTAATCGCATCCTCGATGAGTGCCGCTTGCGCAGGTGGCATGGCCGTCGAGTACACATAATGGCGAGCAAACTGGCGCAAATAATCAATAATGGTGGGAGAGGCCAGCACTGCCGCCCCAGCGACGCCCAAGGCTTTTCCAAACGTCACGATTAAAATATCTGGCCGTGCGCCACGACTGATACTGCCCTCACCTTCTTGCCCTAACACGCCAATCCCATGCGCATCATCCAGTGCCCAGAGCGCCCCCGATTGGTTGGCAATCGCGGCAAGGCTTTCGGTTGGCGACACATCACCATCCATGCTGAATACCCCTTCTGAGACAATCAGCGATGCGGACGGCTGGGTTTGTTTCGCGAGCTGTTGGCGAAGGTGTGCCATGTCGTTATGACGAAAACGGCGCTGTGTGGCAGGGCTCAATACACCAGCCTCAATCAAGGAGGCATGGTTGAGTTTGTCTTGAAACAAGACATCGTCTTTACCTAACAGCGTAAAGAGCAAGGCTTGGTTGGCGGCAAAACCACTGTTAAACAGTATCGCTTGCGGGTAACCGAGCCAGTCACACAGCTGATCACAAAGGGATTGATGCGCCGCGGTAAAACCAGATACCACCGGCGACGCCGTTGCACCCACACCCCAGCGTTCAAGGTGCTGCTGCGCCTTTTTGACCAGCCGCGGGTCTTGCGCAAGGCCCAAGTAATCATTCCCCGCAAAGTTGCGCCATGACTCGGCGACGGCATTGTCACCACTTTGCCGCCATAAGCCTTGTTGCTGGCGAGCGACCAGTTCGCCTTGGTAACGACGGGTCAGCGCTGATGTTGTATCAGTCATGGGGAMTTAGACACTGGCATCGTAGAACAAATCGCCCTCTTGCGGGCGCGCTGCCACTCGCTCGGCCACTTGCTCAAGTAAGTCGTGCTCAGTGACTTGATCGGGCTTTTGGCTGACCGCTTCGCGATTAATACCCAGCTTTTTAAATAGCTGCATATCCGCGTCTTCATCCGGGTTTGGTGTGGTCAACAGCTTGCAGCCGTAGAAGATCGAGTTCGCGCCAGCCATAAAGCACAAGGTTTGCATTTGCTCGTTCATGTCTTCGCGTCCAGCAGACAGCCGCACTGCCGATTTGGGCATCATGATCCGCGCCACCGCAATAATGCGGACAAAATCGAACGGGTCGACGTCATCGACGTCCTCAAGCGGTGTGCCTTTCACTTTGACAAGCATGTTGATCGGCACGCTTTCTGGGTGAGCCGGCATGTTGGCGAGTTCAACCAGCAAACCAGCGCGATCGCGAGCACTTTCGCCCAGCCCAATAATGCCGCCGGAACACACCTTCATCCCCGCGTCTCGCACATTAGATAAGGTATCTAGGCGTTCTTGATACGTCCGCGTGGTAATAATATTGCCGTAAAACTCAGGTGAGGTATCGAGATTGTGATTGTAGTAATCCAAACCCGCCTCGGACAAGGTCTTGGCTTGCTCCGCATCCAACATGCCCAGAGTCATACAGGTTTCCAACCCTAATCCTTTGACGCCTTGGATCATATCGAGCAAATACGGCATATCGCGTTGCTTGGGGTTTTTCCACGCCGCCCCCATGCAAAAGCGCGTCGCGCCTGAAGCTTTGGCTTTTTCTGCCGCTTCGAGCACGCGTTCCACTTCCATTAACCGCTCTTTCTCAACATCGGTGCGATACCGCGCACTTTGCGGACAATACTTGCAATCTTCTGGACACGCGCCGGTTTTGATCGATAACAGCGTGCTGACTTGCACTTGGTTAGCAGGATGATATTCACGATGCACTTGCTGCGCTTCAAACAGCAAATCCATAAAGGGTTTATCGAACAATGCTTGCACTTCCTGTGCGGTCCAGTTGTGTCTTATTTCCACGCGGTTTTCCCCGTTGTTGTCGTTTTAATGCTTGGCTAGTCTACCCACAGACGTTAACCTGTCAACACAACAAGATTATACTGGTTTACATCTGATTTATTTATGATCACAGACACCCATTTTGACCGTGAGCATATCTGGCATCCCTACACCTCAACGCTCGACCCTTTGCCTTGCTTGCCCGTCTCACACGCAAGCGGCGCCGAGCTACACCTTGAAGATGGCACTGTTCTGATTGATGGCATGTCATCGTGGTGGGCAGCCATTCACGGCTACAACCACCCTGCTTTGAACGCCGCAGCGCATCAGCAAATCGATAAAATGTCGCATGTGATGTTTGGCGGTCTTACCCACCAGCCTGCGGTATCGCTTTGTGAGCGCTTGGTCGCGCATTCACCCGCCCCGCTCACGCAAGTGTTTTTGGCCGATTCAGGATCGGTATCAGTAGAAGTCGCGCTTAAAATGGCGATGCAATATTGGCAGGGACGCGGCGAATCGCGCGCACAGTTTTTGACCTTGCGTCATGGCTATCATGGCGACACGTTCGCTGCCATGTCGGTGACGGATCCTGATAATTCGATGCACAAACTCTACAAAGGGTTTCTGCCCCAGCATCATTTTGTGCCTTCCCCACAAAGCCGCTTTGACGGTGAGTGGGACCCTAGCGATATACGCCCTATGCGCGAAGCACTCACCGCGCATCACGGCCAACTGGCCGCCGTGATCTTAGAGCCCATCGTGCAAGGCGCAGGCGGTATGCGTTTTTATCACCCTGAATACCTGCGTCAATTGCGCGCCTTGTGCGATGAATTTGATGTGCTGCTGATTGTGGATGAAATCGCGACTGGATTTGGCCGAACAGGGAAACTATTTGCCTGCGACCACGCGGGGATCAGCCCAGATATACTCTGCGTCGGTAAAGCACTGACCGGTGGCTACATGACCTTGGCTGCCACGCTAACCACCCGCCATGTGGCCGATACGGTCTGTAGCGGTGATGCAGGCTGTTTTATGCACGGCCCCACTTTTATGGGCAATCCACTCGCCTGCGCTGTGGCCTGCGCCAGCATTGATACCTTGCTGGAAAGTGACTGGCCGCAGACCGTCACGCACATCGAGAAGCAGCTAAAAACCGGCTTAGCGCCTGCTCGCGCCCTCGAGTGTGTGGCGGACGTGCGTGTGCTTGGCGCAATTGGCGTGATAGAGCTGACCGATCCGGTGAACCTGGCCGATATTCAGCGCTTAATGACCGCCCAAGGCATTTGGGTTCGCCCCTTCGGCAAACTGGTGTATGTAATGCCACCCTATTGCATCCGCGACGACCAACTACACCAACTCACCCAAGGCATGATCACCGCAATTAAGCAGTTTTTTGGTGAGTAGATAGTCGATGACGCATACACCGCCCCGTTGAGTAAGGGGCGGTGCTTCTCTTTGGGAAAGCGAGCAGTGCGGCTTTGTGCGTTACTCGTAGAGGTATCTTTCTTCGGTTTTGTCGGATGAGTAAGCGACCAATTCCCACTCAAAGCCCGCTTTATCATAGAAATACATCCGCTTGCGGTGGGTCTCATGCGCCATGGCTCCATTGGGCTGATACCCTTTTTCAAGTAGGCGCTCGCGGATGGTATCGATATCATCAATGATCAGGCCAATATGGTTCACGCCTTGAGATTTATAGGTACTGCGTGGCTGTATGCTGGGCTCTGAACTTGGGTTGGGCTCTTGCAGCGCAAAATAGCAGAGCTCATTGCCCACATGCACCCAACGATATCCTTTTGGCGACTGGGCATCTTGACGAACTTTAAAATCGGGGACAGCCACCGCCAAAAACGCTAACGCCGCATCCATGTCCACCACAGTAATATTGACGTGTTCGATTGTTGTCATCATTCATTCCCTTTATCCGTGCTATCGAAAACTGAGCTTGGAAAGCTAAACATCGAGAGCAAGGATAAAACCTCAAGATAACTTGAGGTCAACGAACAAAACAAAATCAGTGATCTGGGGAAAACATTTAAATCATGCTGCGGTATAGGTGTAGATCCAGTCGTCGTAAAACACTCCGCCGATAGAGAAGGCATCGGGGTCAATCCGGCTGAGTTGAAACCCTACCTTTTCTAGCACGCGCGCAGAGGAAAGATTACCGGCGGTTACCGTCGCGTTGATGATTCGCGCATCACCATGATGAATGGCAAAATCGGTGACGGCCTGCAAAGACTCAGTCCCATAGCCACGCCCGTGATAAGGCGGCAACAGTAAATAGCCGACTTCCGCGACACCCTGCTCAAGTAAAAAACCGGTGACGCCGATTGGCGTTTGCGTCACCGTCTCTACGATTACCAAGCACAACCAGTGCTTAGCGTCAGGAGACCAGGGCGTAAGCCGTTGCTCAAATCGGGTTTCAATCTCATCGAGTGGCATCGGGTCAAAACATTGCGCAATCACGGCATTGTCTGTGTGTAGGCGGTGGAACAACGGCCAGTCCGC
Organism: Salinivibrio sp. ML290; assembly: GCF_001995695.1. Taxonomy (NCBI): domain Bacteria; kingdom Pseudomonadati; phylum Pseudomonadota; class Gammaproteobacteria; order Vibrionales; family Vibrionaceae; genus Salinivibrio; species Salinivibrio sp. ML290. Next base: position 26,623 of record NZ_MUEY01000014.1, read on the forward strand.
TTTGACCATTGGCCGCATGCTCAGGCGTGGGGTTGTCAGCGGAAACAGGCCCGTTTCCAATGTTGTATTTGTCATGATGCCTCACTCGGGGTACTGGCGACGTTGACTTTCGGTGCCGCAAAACCGCGGAAGATATTGTGTACGGAAAGCAGCGCGCACACACCCACTACCACACCAAGGTGCCATGCTTCGCTAACGCCCAAGCTCAATAGCGCCATACTCATCAACGCAGAAATAATCATCTGTCCACCACCGGAGAGCGCAGCGACGGTGCCGGCTTGGTTAGAGTAAGGTTGCATCACCTGCGATTGGGCGCACGGCAGCGCAATCCCATTGCCAAACACCATAAAGAACTGCCCAATCATCAGCAGTAACGGGTCCATCGGGGTGAGCCATAACCAAACCGCAGAAATGAGCTGCATCACCGGTGCCATCAACAGCATACGCTTGGTGCCCAAACGCGGCCGAATGCGCGAAACCAGCGCACTCCCCAACAATAAGCCACAGGTCGGAATAAGCGCCCACAGCGCATATTGATCCGAGGTCATACCGATGCGCTCTTGCATTAAAAATGGCATCAGCGACACCGTGGTGATCACCAAGGTAAAATTCACCCAGCTAATACTGGCGAAATAGAGAAAGTATGGCGTTTTTAGTAGTGCGCCATAACGGCCGAGGATCACCTTCACATTGGGCAACGGTGAACGAGTATGCATGCTTTCTTTAAACAGGAAAAACAGTACGCACCACACCATGCTGGTGTACACCATCAGCAAAATAAAGATCGCCAGCCAGCCTAGATTGTGGTTAACGAACCCGCCAATAACGGGCGCCACAATCGGGGTCAACGACGCCACCATAATCAAATATGACATGGCTTGCGGTAGTTGATCCCCAGAATACGAGTCACGGGTAAAGGCACGCGAGAGCACGGCACAGCAGCCGGTCCCCATTCCTTGGATGCAGCGGCCAATGACCAGGCCAGTGAAGCTGGCGCTAAAACTCACCATCACGGTTAAGCCAATCAGTGAAAGCAACACACCGGCTAACAACACGCGGCGACGGCCAAGCGCATCTGAGATAGGCCCATAGATAAACTGTGATGGTCCAAAACCAAGTAGATAGGCAGAGATAAGCAGTTGGACATTGTCCATACTGAGGTTGAAATCTCGGGCGATCCAAGGCAAAGACGGAAATACTAAGCCCATGCTGAATTGCCCAATGCTGACGGTCAGGCATGCCAGCAATACGGGCGACCAATTAAATGGGCGACTAGCCGATTGCATCCAGTTTCCTATGCGTTTTATTGATGTGGGGAGGTAGACGTCGCGATCCTAGCACATTGTGGATCACCGATAGATCACTATGGTAACAGTAATAACTGTATGAGTGGTAAACAAATAGTGACGTTTGGCCATCGGCCAGCGTTGCACTGGCCGATTTCACTGGGTGACAATAAATTAAAACGCAGGCTCTATGGTGCCATTAAAGGTATCTTGCAAAAACTGACGTGTTTTGTCGGACTGGAATAACGCGAGTAATCGCTGATACGTCGGGTTATCTTGATCGTCTTTGCGTGCGGCCACCACCATAACGGCGAGAGGCGCATCTTTAGATTCCAAGAAAATGCCCTGTTCGCTTGGATCGAGCCCTGATGACATCACATAATTCATGGTGATCGCCGCGGCATCGACATCTTGCAAACTGCGGGGCAGCTGTGCCGCTTCTACTTCCACAAATTCGAGCTGTTTAGGGTTGGATTGAACATCTTGCAGCGTGGCTTTAAAGCCAACATTATCAGCCAACGTAATCAATCCTGCGTCTTCCAGCAATAACAGCGCGCGCCCCGCATTTGTGGGATCATTGGGGATCGCAATTTGTGCGCCATTCGCTAACGCCTCGACCTTGTCGACTTTGTCAGAGTAAATCCCCATCCGCATTAAGATTGAGCGACCAATCGCTACCAACTCGCTATCGTGGTTTTGGTTGAAATTGTCGAGAAACGGCTGATGCTGATAACTATTTAAATCCAAACTACCATCCGCTAAACCTGCATTAGGCGAGATGTAATCAGAGAACTCTACGACTTCAACATCAATCCCTTCTTCTTTCGCTTGCTCAGCCACCGATTCAACCACTTGCGCGTGGGGACCGACCGTTGCGCCAATTTTAATGGTTTCAGTTTGGTCGGAACACCCTGAGAGGAATACCGCCGCGAGAAGTATCGCGAGACTTGCGCTGAGTTGTTTTATCTTCATTCCCTTTACCTTGCTAATTGGCCATTTAGACATCCAGAATGCCATATAGATGATTAATGTCAATACGATTAGCTTGATACAAGGGCCGGCTTGATCGCATCCATTGCCCTATGCGTAATGGAGGACATGTTAAATCGATAGAAGGAGGCATGAGTATGACTAAGCTGTTTCCTTTGCCCCTGTTTTTGTTACCGGGAGGCAGAGCCAAACTGCGCATTTTTGAACCTCGTTATTTACGCCTCGTCCGTGAGTGCTCAGCGAATCAAGAAGGATTTGTGCTGGCAATGATGCAGGGAAAGCGTCTGTACAAGTACGGCACCTTAGTCGACATCGTCGATTTCGAAACACTGCCCGACGGCTTGCTAGGGATCACGATCGCCGGTCGCCAGCGGGTAGAAATTATGTCGACGGACCAAGAAGCGGACAAACTTTGGGTAGGCGATGTGCGCGCACTCAATGATTGGCCTCATGATGAGCATTTGGGTGAGGCGCAAGCCGACGACAAAGCGCGTATCGCCTCAGGGCTCAAACACGTCTTTGCCGCTCACCCTGAACACGCAGAACAATATGAAGCGCCTCATTTCGAAGATTTAACCTGGAGCTGTCAGCGCTGGCTCGAAATTTTGCCGCTTTCTAATGCGCAAAAACAATGGTTTATTGCTCAAGAGTCAGCGGAAGAAGCGAAACAATTTATCAGTCAGCTGCTCGAAGAGGAAGTCGAGTGATCCAATCACTGCTACCCACGTACTGGTAGCCAAATGGACGGCTACGACAGATAGGACTCAACTATGACTGCGCCACAAACCATGTATACTGAGACCACCATTTCCAGACGGGACACGCGTGCCAACATGACTGACGTGACGAAGGAAGAGTTGTCTGCATTATTATTGAAAGTCTCGGAAGACCGTGACCGTGTTGCCTTCGAGCGCCTGTTCCGGTTTTTTGGCCCTAAGATTCGCTCTTACGGCGCCAAGCATCTCCGTGCTGATGGGCAAGCGATGGAGCTTGTGCAGGAAACCATGTTGGTTGTGTGGCGAAAAGCGCATTTGTACAACGCCGATAAAGGCGCAGCGACGACGTGGGTCTTTACCATCATGCGTAACATTAGCTTCGATATGTTGCGTAAGGTGCAATCGAACCGGGAAGACAACTTCAGTGATGATATTTGGCCCGTGCTCGAATCTGGCCAGCAGGACAATGAGTCGGATGCTGGTGCGCAATATATGATGGATCAAGAGTTGCTGTCGTTCATTGATGAGTTACCCGACGTGCAACAACAAGTGGTGAGAGGCGTGTATCTGAAACAGCTTACTCACCAAGAGTTGTCAGAACAGTTAAACGTGCCGTTGGGCACCGTAAAATCCCGATTGCGTTTAGGTCTGGAAAAGCTCCGCAATCACCTGGAGGTTAAACAATGATTAAATATCACCCATCGACCGACTTACTTGACGCGTTTGCCGCTGGCAAACTGCCCACCTCGATGGCGATTGCGTTGTCAGCACATGTTGAGCTCTGCCAGGAATGCCAGGCATATGTCGCCGCTGCAGAAGCCTCGCTTGCAGATTCAGCGTTCGACGAGGAAGAAATAACCGTTGCTGATTGGGATTATGCGGCTGAAGACGAAATGCTTGCTGCCATTTTCGAAGATGCGGCGGCCAATGATGGTGCCGTCGATGCGCAAACACCAGTCCGTGCAACACAAATAAGTGTGAGTAACAAAACCTACACGTTGCCACGCGCGCTACAGCGCTTTAGTGATTCTAACTGGTCATCATTTGGCAAAGTACAGCGCGCCCGGTTGAACCTTGATGAAGGGGCAACACGTGCCAGTTTCCTCCATATTGATGAAGGCGGCTCGGTGCCTGCGCACACGCACAAAGGCTATGAGTTAACCCTTTTGCTTGATGGTACGTTCGAGGACGAAAGTGGCGAATACGTACCGGGTGATTTTATTTTGCTCGATAGTCGCCATCATCATACGCCATTCACCAAACAAGGGTGTTTGTGCTACACGGTGGCCGATGCACCGCTTTATTTCACCAAAGGTGTGAGCAAATTACTCAATACCGTGGGACATGCGATTTACTAAAAAATTCTGTGTTAGTTGTTATCCTTCTGGCGGCTGCGAAGCCGCCTTTTTTTATGCTAAAGAGGCAACGGAATGCGTGCTTTTGCTCGGCGATGCTCTCCATTATCGCCATTAATCTCGTGGCGGTAACAGAATAATTACACCTGGTAAACCTTTACTTAATGACAACTCTCCGGCTCAGTCCTACATAACTAGTGCAAAGTAGTAATTTTCCCTTTACATCGGGTGAATCAAACTGGTTTAATTCGTCACTTCTAACGATTCATTAACAGCCATTGATAATAAACACAGTGAAGTGAGAGTCACATGAGTCAAACACAACTCGCCAGTGTCAGCCGAGGCAACTCGTTGGTACTTCAAATCCTTGTCGGTATTCTTGCCGGTGGTGTCCTTGCATACCTGTCTCCTGAGTGGGCAGCGAATGCAGGACTGTTCGGACAACTCTTTGTCAGCGCGTTGAAAGCCGTTGCCCCCATTTTGGTCTTCGTTTTAGTGGCGGCTTCCATTGCTAACCAAAAACAAGGGCAGCGCGCCAATATGCGCCCTATTATTGGTCTGTACCTTGTCGGTACGCTTGCTGCCTCGCTGACGGCAGTCACCATGAGCTTCTTGTTCCCCACGACCCTGGAATTTGCGACCACAGATGCCAGCATCACACCACCTGAAGGGATTGGCCAGGTATTGAATACGCTGCTTTTCAATATCGTGGATAATCCCGTTAGCGCATTGATGAACGGCAACTATATCGGGATCCTAGCCTGGGCGATTGGTTTAGGGATTGCCCTACACCATGCATCAAACGAAACCAAACGCGTGTTTTCCGACGTGTCAGAAGGCGTGTCGATGATCGTGCGCTTTGTGATCCGTTTTGCACCTTTGGGTATCTTCGGCTTGGTCGCGAGCACACTGGCTAAAAGTGGTTTTGATGCTCTCGCGGGCTATGTTCACCTTCTCGGTGTGCTATTGGGTAGTATGTTCACCATCGCACTCGTGGTTAACCCAGCGATTGTGTACTTCAAAACAGGTCAAAACCCATACCCACTGGTTTTAAAATGCCTACGTGAAAGTGGCATAACCGCCTTCTTTACCCGTAGTTCAGCGGCTAACATCCCGGTGAATATGCAACTGTGCCGCCGTCTTGATTTGGATGAAGACACCTACTCAGTGTCTATTCCACTGGGTGCAACTATCAACATGGGCGGTGCGGCGATCACAATTACGGTATTAACGTTAGCGGCGGTTCATACGCTGGGCATTGAGGTGGACATCGCCACTGCGGTGCTACTAAGTATTGTCGCGGCGGTATCGGCCTGTGGTGCATCCGGTGTGGCCGGCGGCTCACTGCTGCTGATCCCACTGGCCTGTAACTTGTTTGGGATCCCACAAGAGATTGCCATGCAGGTGGTGGGAATTGGCTTTACCATTGGCGTCTTGCAAGATTCCGCAGAAACAGGGCTCAACAGCTCAACGGATGTGGTATTTACCGCGGCAGCTTGCATGGCCGAAGAAAGAAAAAATAGTTGACATGGCTATTTAAAGAAACACTTTCAAAAAAGCAGGTGCACGTCACCTGCTTTTTTTATCGCTGACCCAGGCGCTTAGGCCGTCATTGACTGTCGTCTTTCCAGTGTGCCACACCGCGCGACACTACCCCTCCAGAACCTTCATCAGCAAGTTGCCATCGTACATGGCTTGTTTGACCATCGCGGCGCCCGGCATAGTGGCCTGGGTATAAAAATAGCTTTCTTCCAACACGAGGTGCTTACTGTACAGTGGGATGGTTTGCGTCTTTAAGCACTCCATAATCGCCGGATAAAGCACGCTCTTGGCACGATTAAACTCGCCGCCGAAGAGTATTTTTTCTGGGTTGAATAAATTCACCACAATCGCGATAGCCGTACCCAGATGATGCCCCAACTCCGTGATCACCTGATGCGCGAGTCCATCGCCTGCCACTGCCGCATCACAGATTGCTTCTATGGTTAACGGTTTCCCCTGTAACTGGCTCGCGTGCCCCTCATCGAGCAGCGTCTGTACCTGTTCATACACGGCAGAAAGACTGGCGACCGTTTCCAGGCAACCATAGTTACCGCAAAAACAGCGTTTACCAAAAGGCTTAACCTGAATATGACCAAGCTCGCCCACATTGCCAACACGCCCCTGGAGTACCTTTCCCTCCAGCATGATCCCCGCGCCGACGCCATTGTGAACCGCAACCAGTACCGCGCTATCCGATTCTTTTGCGTTGCCAAATAACTTCTCTGCCAACGCCCACGAGCGTGTATCATTGCCCACAAATACGGGCAGCCCGGTCTCACGATGCAACACGGGCCCCAGCGGCATATGGTCAACCTCAAAATGCGGCATTTGGATCACTGTACCTTGGGCGCTGTTCACCAAGCCCGGGAGCGAGACCGCAATGCTGGTAACACGATCAACCGTTTGTTGGTGGCGTGAGAAAAAGGCTTTTACGTATTCAACCACCGTGGAAAGCAAGGCATCCTGCGCCATGACATCAATTTCATGGCGTTCTTGAATAAGGATTTCACTACTCAGTGAGTGCAATGCCATAGTGAGATAACCACGACCAAGGCGCATCGATAAGAACTGCCAGCCTTCATTGTCCAGCACCAGACCAACAGCGGGGCGGCCACGCATGCTGGTGCCCTGTATTTGTGTTTCTTTGACCAAGTGCGCGTCCATCAACTCTCGGACAATTTTGGTAATACTGGCAGGCGCCAATTGACTGCGCTTCGAAAGCTCAATCCGAGAAATCGGCGCAAAGCGGTCGATCAAATTATAAATCGTGCCCGCATTTTTACGCTTAATGTGGTCGATATGTCCCGGCTGCCCAATAATCATGCCTTGTCCTATAACTGCTTGGCCATGGTGATACCCTGATATCACCTATCTCCGTGAATTTTTTTACTTCGCGAACTAATTGTGAAGCAGCAAGCTGTTACCCCGTGATGTGGGTCACTTTAGATCGATGAAATCGCGTACAAACTCACAAAACCCGCTTAAACAGTAACGCTGTTCAAAGGCTAATCACGCGTGAAAAAACAAGATCTCGGTCGTATTCATTGGCATAATGTGGCGCTTAATATCTATCGCTATAAACCATCATGTACCGAGTCAACGAAATATTTGAAACCATTCAGGGTGAAGGCACGTTTACAGGGGTTCCCTCTGTCTTTGTTCGCTTACAAGGGTGTCCTGTCGGTTGCGCCTGGTGCGATACCAAGCAAACTTGGGAAACCGATGAGAAAGATCAGAAAGACAAAATTTTTATTATTGATAAATCTGAGGATTCTCCCGCTTGGTGCTGGCTTGATGGCAATGCGATTACCGCCGACATTTTAAGCCGCTACCACGCGCGCCATATTGTGATTACCGGTGGCGAACCTTGTCTTTATGACTTAAGGCCGTTAACCCATGCGCTAGAAGCGGCAGGGTGCCAATGCCAAATAGAAACGAGCGGCACCTACCCTATCCACGCATCCGCCAATACGTGGGTCACTGTGTCTCCGAAAATCAATATGCGAGGGAAGTTGCCAGTGCTTAAGGAAGCGATGGCGCGGGCGAATGAGGTAAAGCACCCGGTCGGCACAGAAAAGGACATCGATCAGCTTGATGCGCTACTCGCCACCTGCCCACCGGCTGATACAGCAACGATTGCATTACAGCCCGTGAGCCAAAAAGCGCGCGCGACCCAGCTGTGCATTGATACATGCATTCAGCGAGGCTGGCGCCTATCGATACAGACACATAAGTATCTGTCGATTGCCTGAGCATGGAGAGCAACGGCTTGGGTCGCCGTTACTCAAAGCCGCGTGACTCGCGCAGCGCCACGACACTCAGTCACCGTAATAGGTACAGCCGGCGGTGCAGGTCTCTTTCACCATCACTTTACTGAGTAAGGGTAAATTTGGCTTAACTTGTTGCCAAATCCACTGTGCGAGTACTTCGCTGGTCGGATTCTCTAGCCCTTCAATCTCATTGAGATAATAATGATCAAGGCGGTTATAGATAGGCTTAAACGCCGCTTTGATTTCCGCAAAATCAATTACCCAACCTGTGTGAGGATCCACCTCACCTTCTACGTACAAACGCACGATAAAAGAGTGTCCATGTAAGCGACCACACTTATGTCCCTCAGGGACATTAGGAAGGTGGTGTGCCGCTTCAAAGGTGAACTCTTTAAACAACTCGGTGGTCATTTTATCTCTTCCAACAACAATAAGAGGCCGCATGCTACTCAAATTAGCCGGATGACTCAATCGCATTCCTCACTGGCTAAGCGCACGTAACATTCCAACCTAACATTCAGCCAACAATGCGGACTCGTGTCTCACTAACGGGACGATTTACGTCGATGAAATCACACATTTTATATGGGGACTCCCTTACTTGCGCACTCTAGGTTTAACATAGTGGCTACAGGCTATAACTGATAACTCTATAACTTAATAACAAATGGTTGACTCATGCGCATGACCCTTGCGAGCAAAATTCTTCTTGCTCTTTTTCTTGTTTTCGCTCTGGTGCTCGTCACGTCCTTGGCCTACCAATCTCATCAGCAAAAGGCACTGATGACTTCGATTGTTAGCCAGCAAACGCTCGATAAAGCCTCTAACTACTTTGATAGCCTTAACATGTTGATGTTGACGGGCACCATTAGCCAACGAAATACCTTACGAGAAAAAATGCTTTCTCATGAAGGTATTGAAGAGGCGCGTGTGATCCGATCCGACGCTATTACTCGCTTTTTTGGCCCCGGTAACCCCGAACAATCGCCGCAAGATGCGATTGATCAGCGTGCCCTAGACGGTGAAACCATCGTTGAAACCGTCGACAGCAATGGCGAAAAAGGACTCGTGGTTGCCCTACCAATGAAAGCAAGCAGCGACTACCGCGGCACTAACTGTCTGCAGTGCCACGTGGCGGAAGAAGGGACAGTGCTAGGGGTGATTCGCCTTGAGTACGATCTCGAGCCGCTTTACGGCACCATAGATAAAGAAATGCTCATTACTGCCGGGATCATGGGAAGCATTGCTGTGATCGGTTTTCTGATCTCATTAACGGTGATCCGTCGGTGGGTAGTGTCTCCGCTCAAGCGGGTCTCTGCGTTCATGAAACGTACCAGCCATGATAAAAATCTGGCCGAGCGTCTCAACGATACCCGAGGCGATGAAATCGGTGAGCTATGTGATAGCTGTGATCAGTTGCTTGATAACTTCTCTGCCAGCTTGCAACAAGTTCAGCGCACCTCTGAAACGCTGTCAGCCGAGGCGATGAACTTGATTCGCGTCTCTAGCCATACCGACCAATTAGCGGATAGCCAGCGTCATGAAACCAATGATATGTCATCGGCGATCGATAATGTTCAACAACACCAACATGATATTCAAAACCGCACCCAAGAAGCGGCGCAACTGAGTGAATCAGCGGCCACCAGCGCCAACCAAGGCAGTGATCTCGCTAACGTTGCCGCCAATGATATTCGCAAGTTAGTCGAAGATATAAGCCAGGTGCGCAGCCAAATTTTGGATGTGAATCAACAAAGCCAGCAAGTGACCACTATTCTGGGGGTGATTCGTGAAATTGCCGAACAAACCAACTTGCTCGCGTTAAATGCCGCTATCGAAGCCGCGCGTGCTGGCGAACAAGGCCGTGGTTTTGCGGTGGTTGCTGAAGAAGTGCGTAACCTTGCCAGCCGCAGCCACGACGCAACCGGAGAAATCCAGACCATTATCGAAAACCTATGTGCAGGTAGCGAAGCCTCAGCACAAGCGGTGGAAGCGACCAGTGACAGTGCTAATCAGCGAGGCGAAACCGTTATGGCTCTCTCTGAGGCGCTGGGCAATATCGCCGAGCAAGTCACCACCGTGAATAACAACGCGGACGATATTAGCCAACAAAGCGAACACCAAGCGCAAATGACCGATGCCCTCCTCTCTCAAGTTGGCCGAATCCAAAGCCATGCTAACGATACCGCCAGCAATGCCAATGAGGTCAAAGCGATTAGCGCGAATCTTGAGCAACTGGTTGAGCAGTTAGAGGGATTAATTGGCCAATTTAAGCTCTCAGACTCGCTCAAGTCTTGAAGCTATACAGGATACAGGTAAACTTGCTAGCCTAACTTGCAAAATGACTGATGCGGTTGTCACTGAATAACCGCGTTACCCTAAACGGAGATAGAAGCGAATTATGACATACGCGCCTGTAGTAGACGTCCTGCGCGGCAAGGCGGCAGTCGACACTGAAGTGACTGTGCGTGGATGGGTCCGGTCACGCCGAGATTCCAAAGCCGGTATTTCTTTTCTTGCCATTTACGATGGCTCTTGTTTTGACCCTATTCAGGCCGTGGTCCCTAATGAGCTGGATAATTATCAGCAAGACGTTCTTCGCTTGACCGCTGGCTGCTCAGTTGAAGTCACGGGTAACGTGGTAGAGTCGCCAGGAAAAGGCCAAGCCTATGAGCTGCAAGCCACAGCCGTAAAAGTCGTCGGTTGGGTAGATGACCCTGATACCTATCCAATGGCGAAAACACGTCATTCTATCGAATACTTGCGTGAAGTGGCCCATTTGCGCCCACGCTCAAACGTGATTGGTGCGGTGGCGCGGGTTCGCCACACCTTGTCACAAGCGATCCACCGCTTTTTCCATGAGCAAGGCTATTACTGGATGTCTGCGCCATTGATCACCGCCTCAGACTGTGAAGGTGCTGGCGAGATGTTCCGCGTCTCTACCTTAGACTTGGCCAATGTGCCCAAAACCGAGCAAGGCGACGTCGACTTTGACCAAGACTTTTTTGGCAAAGAAGCCTTCTTGACCGTATCGGGTCAGTTAAACGCTGAAACCTATGCCTGTGCGTTGAGCAAAGTCTACACCTTCGGTCCAACCTTCCGCGCGGAGAATTCAAACACCAGCCGTCACTTGGCGGAGTTTTGGATGGTTGAGCCAGAAGTGGCCTTTGCCGACCTGGATGATTCGGCGGCCTTGGCAGAAGCCATGCTTAAGTACGTGTTCAAAGCCGTGCTTGAAGAGCGCCAAGACGACATGAAATTCTTTGAGCAACGCATTAACAAAGACGTGCTCACGCGTCTGGAAAAATTTGTTAATGCAGATTTTGCCCAAGTGGATTACACCGATGCGGTCACCATCTTGCAAAACAGCGGCCAAACATTCGAATTCCCAGTTGAGTGGGGAATCGATTTAGCGTCTGAACACGAGCGCTATCTTGCAGAAGAGCACTTTAATGCGCCGGTGGTCGTTAAAAACTACCCGAAAGACATTAAAGCCTTCTACATGCGCATGAACGATGACGGCAAAACCGTTGCCGCGATGGACGTGTTAGCACCGGGTATTGGCGAAATTATCGGTGGTTCTCAACGTGAAGAACGTCTTGATGTACTTGACCAACGCTTAGAAGAAATGGGCCTTGAGAAAGAAGATTTCTGGTGGTACCGCGATCTGCGCCGCTATGGCACAGTCCCTCATTCAGGCTTTGGTTTGGGCTTTGAGCGCCTCGTTTCCTACGTAACCGGAATGAGCAACATTCGCGATGTGATCCCTTTCCCTCGCTCGCCACGCAATGCCAACTTCTAAATCGGTTTGCTATTCAAAAGGCTGCATATTGCAGCCTTTTTCTTGTGTTTTTTCCGCGTAAAAACTGCTTTTACAGCATAAACCAATACAAAACACATGACTGGTCCGCTTGTCCTTCGGTTTCTATTCTTCTCGACAAGTGTTATAAAAAAGCCAGTTTGACTTTCATTCATCATAACCATGGACGACACCAATGTTTGAGAAAATCTCTGCCGCTCCCGCTGATCCTATTCTAGGACTGACTGAAGAATATAAAGCTGACCCCCGTGAAGACAAAATCAATCTCGGGGTAGGCGTCTACAAAAACGAGCATGGCGAAACGCCGGTACTCCCTTCTGTCAAAAAAGCCGAAGCGTTACTTCTCGACAGAGAAAGCACCAAGTCTTACTTAAGCATTCCTGGCACGGCCGAATATGGCCTCGCGGTGCAACAACTGCTGTTCGGTGAGCAAGCTGACGTTATCAACGACAAACGCGCGCAAACCGCACACTCACCAGGTGGAACCGGTGCGCTTCGCTTGGCTGGCGAGTTTATTAAACGTCATCTTGGCGATGTCACGGTTTGGATCAGCAATCCAACTTGGGCAAATCATAAGGGCGTATTTACTGCCGCTGGCCTCCCCTTAGCTGAATACAGCTATTACGATGCGGCGAAAAACGATAAAGACTTTGCAGCAATGGTCGCTGACCTTGAGAAAGCAAGCTCAGGTGATGTTGTTCTCCTTCATGGCTGCTGCCATAACCCGACTGGCATCGACCCTACCGAGCAAGAGTGGCAAACCCTCGCGGAACTCTGTCAGCGTAAAGGCCTGCTGCCGATGTTCGACTTTGCTTATCAAGGCTTTGCCACTGGTGTCGAAGAGGATGCCGCCGGCTTACGTATTTTTACTCAGGTATGTCCTGAGCTGCTTATCGCGAGCTCATTTTCGAAAAACTTTGGTTTGTATAATGAGCGAGTGGGTGCCTTTACGCTCGTTGGCCGAAATCAAGAAGAAGCCACCAAAGCGTTTAGTCAGGTGAAAACCATTGCCCGCGTTATTTACTCTAACCCACCCGCTCACGGCGCCGCCGTAGTGACCACCATCTTGAACGACGCGACGCTCAAGGCGCAGTGGTTGCAAGAGCTAGCAGACATGCGCGATCGCATCAAAACCATGCGTACCGAGTTTGTCAAAACATTGAAAGCGCAAGGTGTGTCGCGTGACTTTAGCTTTATCGAGCAGCAAAACGGCATGTTCTCGTTCTCTGGGCTCAATAAAGACCAAGTCAATGCACTAAAAGCCGATCATGGCGTGTATATCGTCGGCTCAGGCCGTTTAAATGTGGCAGGCATGACGCACACCAACATGGTGCCACTTTGCACTGCCATCGCAAAGGTTTTAGACTAAGCACCGCTGTCTTAAAACTGAAACAAAAGGGCCGCAAGGCCCTTTTTTTATGGGCTCCGTCCAGAAAGAAACAATTTAGTAACATAATTATTAATAGAAAGCCTGAAACCACTACACTAAAACCAACAAGGCTTTTATCAACTGTGACCAAAAAAGATAAAGACTATGAGCAATAATGAAGTTGTATTTGGTGACGATGAGCGCCTCGTCTCGACCACTGATAAACGCGGAGTGATTACCTACTGTAACCCGGAGTTTATTCGGATCGCTGGCTACGATGAAGAGGAACTGACGGGCGCGCCTCACAATATTATTCGTCACGCCGATATGCCCAAAGCGGCATTTGCGGATATGTGGCGAGCTTTAAAAGCTAACCAACCTTGGCGAGGTATCGTCAAAAACCGCTGTAAAAACGGCGATTATTATTGGGTAGACGCGTATGTCACCCCCATTTACGACCGAGGCCAAGTCACCGGCTATCAGTCCGTCAGGGTGAAGCCTGACCCTGCCGTCAAACATCGCGCCGCGCAAATCTACCAAACCCTGTGTCGGGCAGAGAAAAACGGCAAATCGATGAAGCAGTTGTCGGTTGCCGATATTCCTGCGGCATTGAAGTACACATTAATGGGGTTGGGATTGGTCGCCGCACCTGTGTCGCTTATTTTCGATAGCGCCATATCGGGCTGGGATGTGGCGGGCGCCATTGCGATGCCTTTGGTGCTTGGTACCCTCTTCCGTGACGAGCTCTTTACCTTGCCAACCCTCGCGCGCGGCGTGCAAGCCAATTACGACAGTATCAGCCGCTATATTTACTCGGGGACTGGGCTCAGTTCGGTGGTTGACTACAAGGTGAAAATGCTCAATGCCCGCATACGCACTATTCTTGGACGTATGCTCGATGCTTCACTGTCACTGAATCAATTTTCGGATGAGTTGAGTGCATTATCAACACGCGTGTCTAATGCTATCAATAAGCAAAGCCACCAGATTTCCTCGATTGCCAGTAACATTGATCATGCCTCTGAATCGGCAAACAGGGTATCTGATAACGCCCAGCAAAGTGTTGAACTATTGCACTCGGTCCAGCAGCAAAGCAAAGAAACCGAATCCTTGTTACAGCAGACAGGCGAGCAATTAAAAAGCCTCTCTCAACAATCTGAAAACTCCCTCACCGCGACGCAACAGCTGTCTGCCACCGCAGATCGAGTGACCGAGTCAATGAGTGAGATCAGTGGGATTGCCGAGCAGACTAACTTGCTAGCGCTGAATGCGGCAATTGAAGCGGCACGCGCCGGAGAGCAAGGCCGAGGCTTCGCCGTTGTTGCCGATGAAGTGCGGGCGCTTTCCAGTCGGACGCAAACAGCCACGGAGCAAATCCAGTCTTCAATCCAAGACATGCACAACACTATTTCGCATTGGCAAAACCAGATTCACGAAAGCCACGAACAAACACAAGCGTGTGTTGATACCACGGACCACAGTATTGCGAGCCTGCACTCGGTCAGAAATGCGATAGAGTATGTGGTCGGCCGCACGAATGAAACACACCACTCTGCCCAAGCGCAATTAGAGAGTTTCACCGCCGTTAGCAAAGAGATCCATGATATCGAATCGGTTTCTCAGCAAAACCTCAACGAGGTCAATGATGTTTCCGAGGCAAGCCGTCAGCTGCGAGATAAAGTGCGTCAGTTCCACGATATTGCGAGACAGTTTGAGTAAACCAAACCGCTAACGCCTCCACGCTAACCGCCCTAAAAAAGCCCCAGCCTGTTACCAGAATGGGGCTTTTTGAACATCTGCCGTCTGAGCATGGGCGTTATTGAATCCCGTGCAAAAACTCAGCCCGTGTTGCGGCATTCTTCTTAAACAAGCCACCGAGTGCGGTGGTGGTCGTCTCACTATTGGCATCCATGACACCTCGAGATTTTACGCAATAATGCGTCGCTTCAATACGCACCGCTACGTCCTCGGTTTCCAGCAGCGTTTGCAATGCCACCAACACCTGACGTGTTAGTCGCTCTTGCACTTGCGGACGTTGAGAGAAAAAACGCACAATCCGGTTTATCTTGGACAGACCAAGCACTTTGTGGTTAGGAAGGTAGGCGACGGTTGCCCGACCATCAATGGTAACAAGGTGATGCTCGCAGGTGCTGGTCACTGAAATGTCCTTAACGCGCACCATCTCATCGCAACCCATCTTGTTCTCAATCATGGTGACTTTGGGGAATTGCGCGTAATCCAAGCCTGAGAAAATCTCATCGACATACATCTTCGCAATTCGCGCCGGTGTCTCGGCCAAACTATCATCGGTCAGGTCTAAATCGATCGACTGCAGAATTTCACGCATATGAAATTCAATTTTTTCTTTTCGTTCTTCAGAAGACATCGGAGATGTCGCCGTCATTGGGGTTTCAATACCGCGAGCAACCAACGCTTCCTGAACTTTCTTTGCAGCATCGCTCAATGCCATGATGGATTCCTTTTTGGGTCTGCCCTAGCCGTTCTTCTACTTACACACTGTAGCCAGTGTCGGATCAGTGCTGTCACTAAATAGAAGCATAACGTTAATATCCAAAAAATACACCTCGCGAATGCTGTGGTTTTACTGCCTGATGCCTTAGTGGACAGCCTCAATGGCAAAATTGTCAAGGAAAATGAACATGTTCGCTCAGAAATGATGTCGTCATGTGCGACCTACGCTATCGCCAAGATGTCATCCTTCGTTATCTCGTCTTCTGAGTGAAACTAAACTGTCATTTTTATTTGGTAATCTCATCAGTTGATTTCCTGCGACTAACCAACCGTGGCGTCAGCCATACTCGCTCAGTGAATTGTGCTGGTGCAATAAACACCACCAAGACAAGATTTCAATAATAATAAGACACGCGATGGTATATCTTGCCCCCTCTACCGGGGGCTTTTTTTATCGCCCAACATAAAAGACATTGGCTTGACATAAACTCACATTTTTATTGGCATACTTGTTACTAACTTGGCTACGCTTGAATTGAAACCCACTGTTAGTGACTAAGGAGTCATTATGAAAAAACACGTGTTGATGGCAGTCATGCTCACTGCCGGGGTGACCGCTTGTAGTAACGGCCAGTATGCCGGCGGTGACGATGGCAGCGTGACAAGCTCTGGCGTTGCCCAGCAATGGCAACTGACCATGGTCGATCAACAGGCTATCAGTGCGGAAGGAACCCCAACGCTTACCATTAATAAGGACATGGGTGTTAGCGGCTTTAGTGGCTGTAACCGTTATTTTGGTAACGCTGAACTGAATAGTAATCGCTTCAAAGTGGCCCCAATGGCCAGTACTAAGATGGCGTGTTCGTCCAGTGCGATGGAACTCGAACAAACCATGAGTCAGGTTCTAAGCCAATGGAGTGATGCAACAATACGTAATAATCATCTTATGCTCAGTAGCGAGGCGCATACGTTATTATTCACCGCGGCTAACACGCAAAACACTGAGGAAGATCCCCTACTCAAAAGCCCGGTGGTTGATTCCCGCTTCAATAAAGGTGAAGAGTACTAACCTCGCGTCAGCGTTTATACCTTAGAAACATACAAGGGCGGTGCATCTGTACCGCTCTGGTTTTTTAAGGGTCAATGCTTTTATTGTCCTGCACCGGCGCGCTGATTTCCATCCAGTGCCACCCAGTATCATTGTCCGCTTTCGCACGGGTCAAGCCAATTTCACCATAAGCATGTAATCGCGAGGCAGTCATTTCTTTTTGATCGCTGACCGTTACCCCGCCAACAAATACCCTGACCCGATCTTCCGGCTCTCCTTCAAACTCTACCTTTAATCGTTTCACCGCTTTTACACACTCATCAGCCAATCGCTCTGCGCCTTCTGTGCGCGGCAAGATGGCAACAAACTGGCTACCGGTAAACCGACATACCAAATCACCGGGCCGTTTAAGCATCTCATCCAGTACCTGTGCAATTTGTCGGATCAACTGATCACCGGCAATGCGTCCATACTGGTTGTTGTAATTAGACAGGTGTTGGATCTCTACCACCATCAGGCTCAAAGGCGCTTCATCACGAAGTGCACGCTGGATCTCACGTTCGAGCTCCTGCTCAAACTGGGTGCGATTATGTAATCCCGTCAACCCATCACACTTGGTCATAGACTCCAGTCGACTATTGGCTTCTTTCAATGCGTGTGTTTTTTGATCAACTTGTACCTGAACACTGTAGGCGCGAGACTGCAGGCGATAAAGCAGATAGCAAATCACCAAAAATATGCCACTGCCAATGAGAAACGTCCACAACGGCACCCAGCTTTGCCTTGCCTGCATGTAGCTGACGGTCGGATAGCCAATCAATTCCCACTCGCGACCCGCGAAGAAAATAGGCTTGGCGGGCTGTTGCGCAAGTGAATCTTTCATTTGTGCCAATTCCACCCGCTGCGTATGAAGTACTTGGCGATGACTCGGGTCGGTCGCATCAATCAGGGTATAATTAATCCCATCATTAATGACGGTGTCGATCGCCAAATTAACCAAGGTATTCACATCAATCACCGCCACCAGAAACCCGCGTAAATCTCGCGTGTCTTCTCCACCCAGCTGCTCTGGATCTAATAAGATAGGCATGATCAACAAAAAGCCGCGTACATTGCCATAGGCGCGCTCAATAGTGGTAGCAGGGGTGGCGACAGGCACGCCGGTATTAAAGCTGGTTTTCAATGCCTGACGGGTGACTGGCGTGGAACCAAGATCGTAACCAATAACAGACGCTTCGCTGTTCTCGCCAGAGGTGAATCTCAGCGGAAAATACATGTCACGCCGCTTAGCAGGGATCAGCTGATTGTTTGGGCTTAGTTCGACAATATTAAACCCTGACGACGGGTCACCCCTTTCTTCCATTCCCTGAACATAATGCCGACGCTGATGGTGCATCACGATATCCACCCACTCTATCGACTTAAAGCTTGGGTGGCGTTTCAGTACACCGGATGTCAGCGGCTGAAAATTACGCGCGTCCAGTCGGTGACCCGCGTCAAAATGATTCTTGACCGCGTAGAGCAGTTCAAGGCCAAGATTGACCTCGCGCGCCAACGCCATTGCGGCATTATTCACGTCTTTATGCAGCTCTTTACGAATCGCCTCTTGCTCTTTTTGATACAATAAATGGGCGGTTAAGGCTGCAAATCCCACACCGATCAGTGCGGTTAATACAATTACGCTCCATGCTCTTCGCGGCATCAGTGTCGTCCTTATAAAGAATAATCCACGTGATAAAACAGAAGGTTCACTGACTCTCTCCCTCTATAAGCGTAGTGGGCAGACTAATAAACGATCAAATTTTTAACAAAATGGCAGGACGTGTCGCGGGTCTGTCAAAAGGCGGCAAGAAATGCGACTCACTGTGTGTGCAGTGAGTCGCAGCCTAGACGTTATTTAAGCTTTAATTGGTTGGTGAGTGGGTCGTACTCACAACCAATATCATCAAATTTACTTTGCAACTGATCGTGGTCGAGGTCTAAATGCGCCATCAGTGCTTCCAAACTATCACACTCTAGACGCAGTCTTTCATTCACAATGCCATAGAAGATAGCACCATCTAATCGGCTGATATTGTGGATATCCATACCCTCTCCTTGCACTGAATTCACGCACTTTGAGTATAGATCCTAGACGAAAAACTGCCCAATCAAGCAATGACAAGCCGTGTCAAACTGATATTGGCCAACAGCATAAATCCAAAACCAACACTCACGCGCCAAAACACAGGCGATGTTTGTTTAAGCAGGTGCCAAATCTGTGCGGCCACCCCAAGCAAACCTAGGCCTGCACCAGCCATAATGGCATTGATGTCACTCGTTGCCGATGGGCTAACCGCTGACAACAGCGCGGCCATCATCATCACGCCCATAAAGGCTAATACACTGCTCACAGGGAGCAAGCGATCGAAAGCTTGCAATCGCGAGCGCGCACGCACTAACAAACTATGGCCAAGGCTCGCCCCAAGAATCACTAGTTGCAAGCCTCCCATCATCAGCATCCCGCCACCGTGCGTGGCAAGTATGACAATCCATGCAACAAAACCCAATAAGTTTGCGACATGAAGCAAAGGAATGGGACCGGAGTGACGTGTTTTGCCTGTTTTTGATCGAAACGCAAAAATCCCTAACAACAAAAAGGGTAAACTGGCGAACAACGTAAATGGAATTAAGATCAACCACGCAAAAACAGGCACCCAGAAAGCACGATGGAATCGGCCCCGCTGGCCTGGGCATATTTCTCCTTTCAATAGTGCCAGTGAGAGCACCAGCTGTGCCCCTAGAATTGCCGAGGCAACCGCAGGAGCAAGTAACGTATACATAGTGAAAAGCACCTTACGTATCTCAATAAAAAATGGTCAATTATTCGTTTCATTGCATTAAAAAGTTGGCTAGATCACATTGAATGCAAGAAACACAGTCAAAACAAACAACAAACTGGCATGTTTGCACGCTTATACCAACCTTTATGACAGAAAAAAATAACATGACCGCGCAGCAGGATAATACCAAAGCGGCGGACGCAACTGGAACCTTTGCACAGGCGGGAACAACAATGGGTGCAATGATGAGTGAAACCTTAGGCCATATTATCTACAAGCTGCAAATATCGTTCCTTGAGCTGTGGAGTGCTAAAAAGCACGCAAACAGCTTTAATAATACACGCAGCACTTATCTGCGCAGCCGCTTGTGCGTGTTGTGTTATGTATGGGCCGCCCTGACCATTGCATGGTCACCCGCTGATTTTTTGTTCCTCGCTGACAAAGCGGCCGCGGCGCAGCTCTCGCTACAACGCCTTTTGTTAGCAGGTATGCTTATTACCATTGGTTACGCGGTCAATCGCGCTAATAATCTCAAATCAGCGAAACTTGGCTTGGTCGCCATGGTACTCGCTACCAACGCCTTTTATTTGTCCGCCAGCCACACTTTAGGCTTTCCCACCGACAACGCGGCATTCTCTTACAGCTACACCTTGCTGCCCATTATTCAGATTGTCATGCTGACCATCTTCCCGCTCACAATGCGGGAAAGCATACTCTTGATGTCGATTACCCTGATTTGCCACTTATGGGTTGATTCATTCAGTGGCACCATGACCAGTCCAGACAATATTGCTTCGTATTGGCTACAAACCGTTATTGCGTTCATGGTGGTATGGTCACAGCTTTCTCAACTCCACATGATTTTGCGCCTTTACCGGCAGGCGACGCTGGACCCATTAACCGGTATCTATAACCGCCGAATGCTATTACAGCTGGCCATGCGCGCTCTGGCCGTTAGCGAAGAGAGGCACTCGCCATTCTCCGTCTTGCTGCTCGATTTGGATAAGTTCAAGCGCATTAATGACAAGTGGGGTCACTACGCAGGCGATGTGGTCTTGCAATCATTTACTCGCACCGTACAAGAGCGTTTGAGAAAGGCAGATATTTTCGGTCGCTTTGGTGGCGAGGAATTTATTGTCTTCCTCCCTAAATGTAATGGCGACATCACCGCACAAATCGCCGAGCGTTTGCTGGGTGAAATTAGAGAGATGGATGTCTATATTGATGAAAGCCGTACTCCGTTGAAAGTCACCGCGTCGATAGGCCTTTCCACGCTACAACCAGGCGATACGCTTTCATCCTTGATAGAGCGCGCCGACAGTGCTCTCTACCAAGCAAAAGCCGAAGGGCGAAATTGCATACGTACTTACCAGCCAGGCAAACAGACGGGATTTGACGCCAGAAACTCTGTCAGCCGTGACAATATCGACATGCCCACCGAAACATCGCTTTAGCGAAGCATTCGGTCGCAAAAAGACAATCAGAGACAGGCAGGAGAAAGTACAGTCATCGCGAGACGCTCTCTTGGATGGGCGTTGGGCAACGCCTTTTTCTCCGCGCCGAGTTAACGCTTAGGATGCCACAACAGACGTTTGGCGCTGGCTTTCGCGACGTCGGCGCATGACACGAGAAAGGCCAAATACCAGTCCCAATAAAATCGTGATAAGCACTAGGGCCGCAATCACCACGCCAGGCCATGCAAAGTGTTGCCAAGCTGCGATAAGATAAAACCCACCGAGACTACCACCAATATAATAATGCACCAGATACAAGGCTGTTGCCGTTGCTTTACCCTGCGCGGCTTGACGACTTACCCATCCATAAGCGAGTGAGTGAGTAAAGAACGCGCCACCGCTTACAATTAATAACCCCACCACCATCCAAAACACCTGACTGCTCAAGGTCACCAACACCCCCAGCATGGCCACCCCTGTTCCGAAAGCCATGCCTTTGATCGCGCCAAAGTGCAGCACCCAGCGCCCGCTCAATCGTGATGTCACCGTGCCGGCGAGGTAACAAACAAATACTGAAGACACCAAACTGACTGGCAATTGGTAAGGCGCAGCCACCAAGCGAAACGCCATCACCGAAAACAAATTCACGAATAATGCAAAGTTGACACCGCCAATCAACATCGCCATCCACAATTTGGGGGTGCGAAGATGCGTGAGTACCCCGCGAGAATGGGTCAGTAAGGAGGTATTGCCAGGCGAAAAATAACGCTGACGAGGCAAAAGTTTACTCACGATGGCCACACCTACCAAGGAGAGCACGGCCATCGCCATCACCGCGCCATGCCAGCCCCACCAATCTGTCATCATCCCACCGAATACACGACCCGAGATCCCCCCCAGTGAGTTAGCACTGATATAGCTACCCACGGCAATTGCCAACGCCTCCGGTGAGAATTC
The DNA here is from genome assembly GCF_001995695.1 of Salinivibrio sp. ML290. Lineage (NCBI taxonomy): Bacteria > Pseudomonadati > Pseudomonadota > Gammaproteobacteria > Vibrionales > Vibrionaceae > Salinivibrio > Salinivibrio sp. ML290. The sequence goes on from NZ_MUEY01000014.1 coordinate 48,724, forward strand.
TTCTGCCATATACGCGACCGCGACCGCGGCAAACCCACCCAGCGCAATACCGACTAAAGCCCGTAAACCGACGATGATCCAAAAAGAAGAGGYGCTGGCGATCATAAGGCCTATCACGGGAAGCATCCAAAGGCTCACCAGCATCACTGGACGCCGACCAATTCGCTCCGACAGCACGGCCCAAGGCACCAGTGAAAAAGAAAGACCTAAAGTGGTGGCCGCAAGTAGCCAGTTCGCCCGTGTTTCACTGATCCCATCGGCCGCGGCAAAGACAGGTAACATAGGTTGAAACAAGTAAAGGTTACAAAAAATCAAAAACGAGCCGAACGCGAGCGCAAACGCCGTCAGTCGGTAACGTGGTGAGCCAAGCTCTATCATGAAAACCTCACCAGTGGGCTAAGATGTGATCATGCTAACAACCGCTTTATAATTAATAAAATATATTAAATATATCCTCTTCATATATTTCATTTATAGTCATGGACGTCAAACAGCTCCGCCAAGTGATTGCTGTCGCTGAGACCAAAAGCTTTACGCTCGCCGCCCAGCGTCTGCATATCGCGCAACCTGCGCTCAGTATTGCGATAAAAAAGCTTGAGAATCAATTGGGTATGCCGATTTTTATCCGCAATGAAAAGCATATTCAGCTTACGCAAGAAGGGCAAGTATTGCTGCAGCATGCCTATCGCGTCGTACAGCAAATGCAAGATGCAGCCACAGCCATGGATGAGCTTAAAGGATTGCAAAAAGGCGAGGTACGTATCGGTGTACCGGGTATGCTCGGATCTTATTTTTTTCCTGAGTTGCTGATGGGGTTCCGCCGTCGCTATCCCGCGCTAAAACTCACAGTGGTAGAGGCTGGCACTCACTCCCTGCGGCAAATGCTGCTCGACGGTGAGCTGGATCTCGCCGTGATTAACGATAGAGAGGTGCCCGATTCGTTAGAAACCACGCATTTGATTTCTTCGCAGATGGTCGCCGTTGTCGCGACCGATCATACGCTCGCCACACATCATACGCTCGATTACCACACCTTTTTCGACCATGAGTTGATCATGTTCCGTCCGGGATACTTCCACCGTGATTACCTTGACCAGGTCTGCGATACGCATGCAATAATCCCCAAACTTTCATTAGAAACCAATTTACTGGCKATGATTTTGAATATCGTCCGTCATGGGTTTGCGATCAGTGCACTGCTCGATATGGTCACCGAACATGAAAGGGGGATTGTCGGGATCCCCTTTACACAACCGATCAAGCTCGATATTGCGATTGCCTGGCGTAAACAGGGCTACTTGTCCCTCGCCGATCGCGCCTTCATTGATTATGTGCAACAACACAATCCGTCTGCCAAGCCTTCTATGACATCCTGAGCCACCTTTCCCCAGATTTACCCCTATACTCGATGCAGGATTATCGCTAAAATCGCTGGCTAATTTATCGCCCGCCCTGGCGCACGATGCGCGTATCGTTGAATCGCCTGTCCTCATTGCAATGGGCTGACCAAGAGACCATAACGTGACACCGACTGCTATATACGATTACACCCCTTATTGGGCGGCCTGCTTTGGCCCCGCGCCTTTTTTGCCCACCAGCCGTGAAGAGATGGATATCTTAGGTTGGGATAGCTGCGATATCATCATCGTAACCGGTGATGCCTATGTCGATCATCCTAGCTTTGGCATGGCGGTGATTGGCCGCACATTGGAAGCACAAGGGTTTCGTGTTGGCATCATCTCGCAGCCTAACTGGCACAATAAAGATGATTTTATGGCATTAGGCGAGCCTAACCTATTCTTTGGCGTGACGGCTGGCAACATGGACTCGATGATCAACCGCTACACCGCAGACCGAAAACTGCGCCATGATGATGCCTATACGCCCAATAACGAGGGAGGTAAACGCCCTGATCGTGCGGTTTTGGTCTATTCTCAACGTTGTCGAGAGGCGTATAAGCAAACGCCGATCGTACTGGGCGGGATAGAGGCCAGCTTGCGCCGTTTAGCACACTACGACTATTGGTCAGACAAAGTCCGTCGCTCTGTGTTGTGTGACGCGAAAGCAGACATATTGCTATTTGGCAACGCAGAACGCGCCTTGATAGAAGTGGCACATCGTTTATCTCGCGGTGACACCTTAGCCGATATGACTCGCATCGCGGGCACCGCCGTGATGATGAAAACACCGCCCGAAGGTATGGCAGAAGTCGATTCCACCCGCATTGATAAACCGGGAAAGAGCATGACCATGCCCAACCCCTATGCAACAGAAACCCAATGCGAAACCAGCAAAAAAGCAGAGCCGGATGCCGCGAAACCAATCACCATTCGCCCTTCTAGGCATGATGCGAAAAACACCTTTGTTCGCCTGCCCTCGTTTGAAAAACTCAGAAACGATCGGATTTTGTATGCCCATGCAAGCCGGGTGATGCATTTAGAAGCCAACCCCTACTCCGCGCGGGCGTTGGGTCAGCAACATGGCGATCAACTCCTTTGGATTAATCCGCCTCCGGTGCCGCTCACCACCGAAGAAATGGACTATGTGTTTGGCCTCCCCTATGCGCGAGTACCTCATCCAAAGTACGGTAAAGCCAAGATCCCTGCCTACGACATGATTAAAACCTCGGTGAACATTATGCGTGGCTGTTTCGGCGGTTGTTCATTTTGTTCAATTACCGAGCACGAAGGGCGGATCATCCAAAACCGCTCACAAGCGTCGATCATTGAAGAGCTCAATGATATTCGCGATAAAGTGCCTGGTTTTACTGGCACGATTTCAGACTTGGGTGGCCCAACCGCTAACATGTATCGACTCGGCTGTGCCGATCCTAAAGCGGAGCGTAACTGTCGTCGCCCCTCTTGTGTATTTCCAAAGATTTGTGACAAGCTCAATACCGATCATCGCCATACCATTGATCTTTACCGTAAAGCACGCCAGGTAGAGGGAATCAAAAAAGTCCTGATTGCCTCGGGAGTGCGGTACGATCTGGCGATTGAGTCACCGGAATATGTGAAAGAGTTGGTCACTCACCATGTCGGTGGCTATTTGAAAATCGCCCCAGAACATACTGAGAAAAATACGCTGGATTTAATGATGAAGCCCGGTATGGGTGCGTATGATCGCTTCAAGGCTCTATTTGAAAAATACAGTAAAGAAGCGGGCAAAAAACAGTATTTGATCCCCTACTTCATTGCCGCGCATCCAGGGTGTACCGATGAAGATATGGTACATCTAGCATGCTGGCTGAAAGAGAATGCCTTTGAGTGCGACCAAGTGCAAAACTTTTACCCATCACCCATGTGTAATGCGACTGCCATGTACCATTCAGAAACCAACCCACTGAAGCGGGTACGCTATAAAAAGCGCGAAACACTGACAGTGGCAAAAGGAGAGCGCCAGCGACGCTTACACAAGGCACTACTGCGTTACCATGATCCCGCTAACTGGCCACTGATCCGTGAAGCCTTGGTACGTATGGGGAAACAGCATTTGATTGGTAACGGGCCCAAGTGCCTGATCCCGAAAGAAGATGCCCCCGAAAAAACAGGCCGGCAGCGCCGCTCAGGCCGCCATGGCACCCAGCGCTTTGCCACTAAGCACCCCAAACAACCCGATATACGTCGGCCAAATAACAAAGGGCGAGGCAATAACCAGCGTGGAAAACGCGCATAAGCGCCTGCTTTAAAAGGATGAAATAAAAAACGCCCGTCGTGGTACACCCCGTTGCGGGCATCTTACTACGGGCGTTTCACTACGAGCGCGGCGTGTTTGTTGGCGTTACGGTATCATCGTACTCATGGCGCGTCGGATACGCCCACCACTAACGGAAAAGCTCAACACCAATCACACCAAGCGCCAGGACACCGGCGATGGCTCCGATCACCCACGCAATTTTCTTTTGCGTCCCCTCGTCCAAGTACTGGGCTGCCGTAATCCCGAGTAAAACCAGCAAGATGATAACAATCGTTTTAAGCATTTGTTTTACCTTAGCTTTCAGCTCTTTATTTTACTGTATGACAAAGCCACCCAGATGCAAGCTTTATAGTGATACGTTATCGACACGCGCACGATCAATTCGCGTACACGCTAGCCGCAACAAGATTTGCAAAGGATGCTGTAACTGCGTCTCACTAAACCGCTTCACTTGGCTACGGCACGAGTAACCGGTTGCGAGCACTCTCTCGCTAGGTAGGTTTGCCAACTGTGGCGACCAACTTAAATCATAGATCGCAGCTGACGTTTCACGTTTGTCTGCTTCATGGCCATAAGTGCCCGCCATACCACAACAACCGACAGAAATCGGTTTAAGCGTCGCACCAAAGTGCGCAAATAAAGCCACCCATTGTTGCTCAGCATGAGGCAACTGTGTTTTCTCTGTACAGTGGCCGAACAGATACCAGGGGTCAGCATCACGGCTCGTCACGACCGGCATGTCAGGCACAACACTGCTCAGCCACTCATGACTCAGCATCACATTAAAGTTACCTCGGTGCTTACCTAGCGCTTCTTGATACTCATCGCGATAACAAAGCACCAGCGCCGGATCAACGCCCACCATGGGAATATTCAACGCCGCCAGCTGGTTTAAAAAGCCAGCGGTGTTACGCGCCGTCTGGGCGAAACGACGGAGGAAACCTTTTACATGCTGGGCTTTCCCGTTGGGTTTAAAGGGTACCAGCATGGGCACCTTCCCGAGTTGTCGCGCCAGTTTGATCAAATCGTGGATCAGGGGCGCTTCATAAAAACTGGTAAAAGGGTCCTGCACGATCAACACATAGTGCTCACGCTCTTGCGCGGACAGAGCCTGCAGCCATGCTAAGTCAAACTTAAGCGCATGATCGCCCGCCAGTGACTGAGCCAGCGTCGGTACCGACAACGCCGGTGTGTCTGTGTAGCCAATTAGCTTCGCAGTGAGTCCTTGAGCCCATTGAGGCTGAGTCGCCGCATTCACCCATTTTGGTGCTTTGGCCATCAGCGGTAGCAAGGTTTCAATGTTCGCCACTAAGTGGTCTTTCACCGGGCGCGGATAGCGGCTGTAATAGAGCTGCATAAAGCGCGAGCGGAAACTCGGCACATCCACTTTGATCGGACACTGACTAGCACAAGCCTTACACGCCAAGCAACCGCTCATGGCTTCCATGACTTCATGGCTAAAATCATCTGCTTCTCTGCGGCGAGTAAAATAGCGTCCGAATTTGGCCATCACTTCACGGACTGACGGCGACTGGGTCATCAATGCCTGCTCAACAGCCAACGGGTCGACACCTTGCTCAGACAGTAAACGCAACCATTCCCGCACGATCCCAGCGCGACCTTTTGGCGAATGGCGACGGTCATAACTGACCTTCATCGAAGGACACATGGGTGAGGCGGTGTCATAGTTAAAGCACAGCCCATTGCCATTGCACTCCATCGCCCCTTTAAAGCTATCACGTATTTCTACGGGGATTTGACGGTCATAAAAGCCACGCTTAGTGTCATCAACCTTCACCAAGGCATCTTGGCTATTAATCGGCGTACAAATCTTTCCTGGGTTCATTCGATTTTGCGGATCAAATGCCGCCTTTATATGGCGAAGCTGCGCAAACAAGGTCTCACCAAAAAACGCTGGGCCGTACTCCGAACGATACCCTTTACCATGCTCTCCCCACATCAAGCCGCCATACTTGGCAACCAAAGCAACCACTTGGTCAGAGAGGGTTTTCATGACGCGTTCTTGGTCAGGGTCACACAAATCCAGCGCTGGACGCACATGCAGTACCCCCGCATCGACATGACCAAACATGCCATAGTGCAAATGATGGCTGTCGAGCAATGCCCGAAATTCACTGATAAAGTCAGCAAGGTGCTCCGGCGGTACACAAGTGTCTTCGGCAAAGGCAACGGGCTTGGCTTTACCTTTTGTGGCACCCAGCAGTCCGACCGCCTTTTTTCGCATCGCGTAAATTTTGTTGATTGACGCGAGATCCCGACAAATCTGATAGCCAATCACCCCTTTTTGCTTGTGAGCAATCAAGCTATCCAGTTGCTGACAAAGTGCCGTAATCTGCTGCTCTATCTCACCCGGATCATTCCCCGCAAACTCCACCATATTAATGCCGTGCATGGTTTTGCCGGGCACTTCTTGCAACAAGTCACTCACCGTATGCCAAACAATGTCATTACGCGCTAAATCAAGCACTTTGGCATCAATGGTTTCAACCGACAAGGCATTAGCGTCTACCATCATCGGCGCATTACGCAATGCTGAGTCAAAGCTGTCGTATTTAATATTTACCAAAGTCCGCACGGTCGGGATCGGGGTGATATTGAGCTTGGCTTCGGCAATAAACGCTAAGGACCCTTCAGCGCCACACAGCACGCGACCAATGTCGAAGGCTGTGAGTGTGTCATCATAAACATGTTTAAGGTCATAGCCGGTTAAAAAGCGATTTAACGGTGGAAAGGTCTCGGTAATCAAGTCACGGTGCTCACGACAGACTGAGGACACCGTTTGCAGCGCTCGGCCAATGAGATCATCGCGCGACATCGCTTGCTGAAGCTGATCCGCATTGAGAGGCTGTGTATCGAGGACGCTACCATCGACGAGCACTGCTTTTAAACCCAGTACATGATCGGAGGTCTTGCCGTAACGTAGCGAGCCTTGACCGGAGGCATCGGTATTGATCATCCCGCCAATCGTGGCACGATTACTGGTCGATAAGTCAGGTGAGAAAAAGTAACCATACGGGCGCAAGACATCATTGAGTTGATCTTTAACCACGCCTGCTTGCACACGTACCCAGCCTTGCTCCGGGTTCACTTCCAGCACCTGTTGCATATGACGCGACACATCCACCACCACATGCTGGGTCAACGACTGGCCATTGGTGCCAGTGCCGCCACCACGGGGAGAAAACTTAATCTCACTAAAAGCTGGGGCTTGGACGGTCTGACCAATAAGCTGAAGATCATCAACCGATGCGGGAAAGAGGACGGCTTGTGGTAAGGCTTGATAAACACTGTTATCAGTGGCCACCGCAAGGCGGCTCGCATAGGTCGATTCAATGTCGCCTTGAAAACCTGCTGTTTGCAAAGCGGTGATAAAATCAACAACGGCGGACGACAGGCCCGCCTCTGGATGGATTGCCGGTATCATTGCTGTTCCTGTGCGCTATCTCACCATGCCTGGTGCAATTCTTGTTGTGCTGTCACTTTACCTTAACTCTTGGCACAGCCAAAGCGATCACCTAGCAAATCCTTATCACCACTCGCGCCAACCTAGCCGCTTACCCGACCATTTAGCAAGCTCTGGGCTGGCAATCAGTACCCAAGGGCCCAAACTCCATGCCGCCATTGAAACGACAATAAGCACAATCCAGCTTAGGCCTGTCAGCTGTGCCACTCCCCAGGCGGCGCCAACAATGGCGGCGATACCGAAAAAAATCCACGCCAGCGTTAACAGTTTGCCATTGAGCTGGCTGGCCGGTTTATGGCTAGGAAAGAGCTTATGCCAAACCTGACCGGTATAGACACCCGCTGCTAACGCTGACAGATACACCAAATTGGGTAATTTAAGCGCCAGCGCCAACAGCGCCATGATAAGGCACGCTAAAAACCAGATCCGGCCTGTGACCAACATGGGTCTATCATTACCCACTGTCACGGCATCCAGCTTGACGGTCGCCCAAGCAACACTGGCGCCGACCAAAGCGCCAATGACCACATCACTGGCAAAATGCACCCCAAGGTACATTCGGTTCAGCCCCATAAGCACGATCACCAACAACGCCACCGCAAGCGCGCCAAACGCGGGTGGGTGGGTGACTCGACGTTTTAGATACCAAGCAGTCATCACTGCCGCTGCAAGCAATGTATGTCCACTGGGTACGGTAAAACCGCTTGCCTGGCCGATTTGTAACTCTGGCCACAAATAAAACGGCCTTGGCATGGCAAAGCCACTTTTTAGCGTCGTCGACACTGCCGCCGCGCTTATTAACAAAAAGAGAAGTGATAATGCGGATTTATGGCCACGAAAGACCAAAAATAGCGGCAGCAGTGCAATGTAAAAAGCGGTCTCGCCCAGCGTATTGACCAATCTAAATACCGCGGTCACGGTCGAGCTCGCCGCCTCGCTCATTTGCTGTACCGCGGTTTGTATCCCCGCGACCCATCGATATTGACTGACATAAAACACAGGCGCTAAGGCACTAAAATCGGCCAAGGCACTGACATCGCTGCTTGGCGTTCTCGCCGCTAGCGACCACAAAAGATCACGACGGTCGCGAAAACGATAGCGATAATCCTGCGCATGGGCGCGCGGTACCAGCCGTGCTTGCTCGACTTCAGAGGCAAAATGGGGCGCGCGCCAAGCCGGCAAAAGACCCACTCCCTCCGCCGTAGAGACAACGGGCAATGGTGCCTGGCTTTGACAAGCAAATAACACACCGCGCTCATCTTGATGATAGACATTACCGACCGTGACGCGAATAGCCGTTTCTTCAAACACTTCACGCGCTAGCGCTCTACTCGGTGATTCGGCCAAATTAACCCGCCCACCGGGCAAACCATACCGTCCGGTCACTGTGTCTTTCACTAGCAAGAGCCGTCCGGCTGGATCGCTAATAATGCATGCGACCCCAGCGATCCCTTGCTCGGTGGAGAACGTAGTTTCATTCTCAGCCAAGGCATAGCTCGACACTAATCCGCTAAAGACTGACAATAGTACAGCGATAATCCGTTTCATGCGGCGGCTCCTGAATGCACGTGTCCTGATGAAAGATAAGGAAAAGAATGACGCAGCCAGACCCTCTTAGTCCCTATTATTACCATCATAACTTTCAAAACTTGATGGATTTAGTCTGCGAACGTGACTGGGATCTTCTCACGCACAAAGAACGACATTGGCTGACGACCTTTCAACAGCTTAGCTTCAAAGCACAGTGTTTGCTGGTGCGTTTACTGATGCGCCGTCACGACTGGTTTTTGGCCGGCTCGCTGCACTACGATGAGCTGGGTGAAACGCTGCCGCTGCTCGACACCTTGGCTGAACATCAGTTTATTAGTCTTACCCATACTGCCCCGGCAGAGGTGGTATTCAAATTACTCACCAAAACACAACTTATGGCGGCTTTTCCTGATACAGGGCTCGCCAAAAGTGCGCCTAAAAGCCAGTGGCAGCAGGCGATAGAGGCTCTCTACGGCAATACACTCGACAGCCCTTATGAATTGGTGGTCTGCCACCAGCCAGACATCTTACCGGTATTAAACCTGCTGTATTTTGGCAATTCACGCCAGGATTTGAGCCAGTTCGTGGTGGCCGAGCTGGGTATCCAACACTTTGAGCCCTATCCCATTCGGCAAGCCGATCGCTTATTTGAGCATCGGTCCCAAATAAATGACTGGCTGCACTTATCCGCATTAAACGAGATCGTGTGGCAAGCGCGCAAAAACAAGCAACCTAAAGAAGTCTTGGCGTTAGCACCCTGTTTGCCAGCCCCTTTTGACTGGGCACCGCTCGAGCGCAAGCGGCAGCGCTTGGTTAATCGCATTGCACGCGAATTTGAGCGCCAGGATGATTTATCGACCGCATTGTCGCTGTATCAAACCACCACTCAGCCACCCAGCCAAGAACGACGCGCACGTATCTTGATAAAGCAAGGTGACATTAAAGCGGCTGCAACCATCATCGCAACCATGCTCCAAGCCCCACACGATGAAGAAGAGCTTGACGTCGCTTATCGCTTGGCGAAACAAAAACCGGTTCGCGCACTCGGCAGCTTGGTTCCCTCAGCGCGTGCTAAACCGGCGACATTACCCACCGAGACGTTAGCTTTACCGCTGAATCAGCGCGTCGAAAATGAGGTTGCTGATTATTATCGTCAGCAAGGCTGGGAAGTATGGTTCAGCGAGAACAGCTTGCTTAACGCGTTGTTTGGGCTGTTTTTTTGGGATGTTTTGTTTTTGCCGGTCCGTGGCGCCTTTCTTAACCCTTTTCAACGTGGGCCGCGCGATCTCCACAGCGACGACTTTGTCGCTAAACGGCAGACACTGATTGATCAGCGCCTCGCCGAGATTGATCGAGCACGCGATTGGGTGGCACAACACTATCAGCAAAAGCACGGCATCACTAACGAGTGGGTAAATTGGTCGGTGATAGAGTGGCCGCTGCTTGAGGCTGCGTTAGTCATGCTTACAGACACACAGCTTCGCGCCTGTTTTCAACGTATTTTGTTCGACCGTCGCCATAACCGCCGCGGCCATCCAGACTTGTTTATGTGCCGAGGCGCATCCTACCAATGGGTGGAAGTAAAGGGGCCGGGCGATACGCTACAGCCTCACCAAACACGCTGGCTACAGTTTTTTCAACAGCATGAGATCCCAGCGAAAGTGACGTATGTCWCGCCGGATGAGTGATGCAAGCAGGGACATCCTACATGGGATAGGCCTACCACTGGCTCTCATACTCTGACGCGACATGCCTCAAGCCCCTAAAGTGACCTTGTCATTCACTCGCTTCAGCATTGGGGTTAAAAATGTAATGAGAACCATCGTAAACCAGCCGTTTAATCAACGCCTCGCAATGTTTGAGACCGCTGCGGTCAAACGACACGCCATAGCGTTGCATGCCCCATTTTTGTTGGCGGTTCTCTATTTGCCCACTCAAGATAAAACACTCGTCACTGTTTGGTGCTTGGATTTGAATCGCCATTTGGTGGTGTTTTTCAAACACAGGCGCAATGGCGTCAAAACTAAACCCACAACCGCCTGCAGAAATATCGGTAAGATTAACGGGCAAACGACGATGATCGAGCGGAATTTCCCCTTTGACGTTTAACTCATAACGATTATCTTTGCGCTGTTGTATCAGTTTGGCTTGTTGCGGTAACTCGACCATGACCAAATTAATGGGTGTTTTGAGCACGGTTGAGATCTTAGAGGCAAACCGCACTTTAGCCCCCTCGCCCTCATCAGATACTGCATCAACCGCCAAGCGATAACCTTCAATAAAAAACTGATTAACTTGATTAAGATTTTCTGTCGGTAGCGAAAAGAATAAGCGCTTTTCACCATCAAAACCGATAAAGGTACATTCACACCGGTACGTTTGTCCCACTGGGGTCTTTATTTGTACTTGCGTCGTGGTGCCATGCTTCATAAATGCCACGGCACGTAACCCTATGACGGTCTCTTCTCTCACCGTTTTGTATTTTTTGGCCTTAAGTTCAGGCAAGGACTGCATCATCGTTCGCTTTTATTGTGATGGATAACTAAGGGCACCGACGTCTCAAGTCAGTGCCCATGCGGCATTTACATCAGCATAAACATGACAAACTGTACCAGCGGTACGGCAGAGCCATCAGAGGTGATGATTTGGTTTCCCTCAATTTTGGCAGACAGCACAGTATTTTTATCTGTTTGTGTGACAAAACCCGCTTTGGTCAGATCCTGTACTTTTGCTTGCCACGGTGACTGTGTCACCACTCCATTGGGTACCGAGACATCAAGATCACCGCTTACCTGATTGACCAGTTGCTGCAAATTAAACACGCCAGTTGGCTCACTGCCTTTCACATCGACGTGCATGTCGACACTGATATCGCCTTCTGGCACGGTTAAGCTGGCGGGCGACAAATCAATCGATAACCCCGACTGCAACAATTGCACCAAAGCTTGGTCAAAGGCCTCCATACTCACTGGTGCGCTACCTTCTTGCCACTGCGACGAGAGTAACGCGATTTGGGACATGGCACTGTAGTCAAGATGATTGGCATCGAGTGCCACTACCAAGTTACGCCACTGCGTGTTGTTCGGTAACGCAATCGTTCCCACCGTCAGTTGGTTGGTGTTATTTAGCTCGCGGGTTGACGTTGACTCAGACGTAATCAACTTGTTCCCTATCTCAAGCTTGACGTCGCCCAGCTTTAACGATTGACCGCTCACATCACTGAAGTGCGCTTGCTCGAGCGATAAAGACTGTTCACCAATCCACAGACCATCTTGCAAATAGCCGCTTCCTGACCCCGACACGCTATCCACTTTCAGTTGCTGCCCACTATCGTCGTTGAAGGCCAGCGCGGGTAAAGAAAAGGTTGCGTTCACATGTCCTTTGCGGTCGATCTCGCCTTGTAGGCTTAACTCACTCGCGGTCAGGTTACTGCTCGCCTCTGATAGCGAAAAAGGTGCGACGGTAAGGTGATAATCGGATGCCCCTGTCATCAAGGTATCTAGCTCTAAACGAACTGGGGTTGGGTTACCTGGCCACGCTTTTTGGGTGATCGCTTGTAGCTCAGGCGTCATCACTAACGTGTTGCTTGACGAGACGCCAAACACGCCATGGGAGATCTCTGAGGCGATTTCGTAGCTAACGGGTAAGCCCGACTGCGCAAGCATCGCTTTGGTTTCACCCTGAAATGCGAGATGTGTGACCGCCTGCGAGCTTAAATACCCGCGATCGTAGGTCTGCTGCTCAAGCGTGAATTCTGCCGTTGAGCGCTGATCGACTTCTCGCTCATACATCGACTGTGCGATTTGGCCAGTCGCAAACGGCCAACACGCAACAATCGCAAGGCCACCTGCGATGGCACCATACTTTCCTAAAAACATGTTTTCTTTGCCTCAGGCATGCGAAAAATCATAGTGTAACTAAAATTAGGCGCTGAAGATAACGCGTTATACTGTGAAGGCAAACTGTTATGGAAGCCATCGCACAGGTCAATAGACAATGAATAATAAGAAGGAACTTTCTCACTAATGAGGCAAGGGCGTGTATCACAGTACCGCCATGCAGAATACGGTGTATTTATTCGTGAATGTCGACCATTTCGCATCATTGCCGCGGATAAATGCATACAATCAAAGCATATTTGCAATAGATCGACAGAGTGTATGAATCCCTACGTTATATTGTGCATTGACCAAGACCCTTTCGTGGTAGAGCAGTTGTCTCACGACCTTGCGCCGTTTCGTGATGTGTTTGATCTTTGCAGTGCAGAGACCCCAGACGACGCCTATACCATGCTCGACGACTTTAAGGCTAACGAGCAACAGGTGGCATTACTGATCTGCCATAACGGGTCGGACGATAATCGCGGTATCGATCTATTAGTCAATGTCGACAACCACTCTGCCAGTCAAGGCGCACGGACTGTTTTGCTCAGTGAGGCACCGCAATACGATATTATTTTGCAGGCGGTGAATGAAGGCCGACTCAATTATTGTATGCACAAGCCTTGGCGAGCCGAGGAGATGCAGCGTGTTGCCGAAAAAGAACTCACTACCTACGTGTTGCGCTATTGCCAACATGATTTGCTGCGTTATACCGAAGTGTTAGATCACCGCACCTTATTAGATGCTCAAGTTGAGCGCGAGATAAGCCAATTTCAAGCGCAATTGTTAGCGCCAGGCGAAACCGACAAAGCAGCGGTCGCCGATCGCGTCATTGCCGGTTTGTATGCGTTTTTTGAAGGCAACGATGAAAGCCGTGCGTGCCGCACCTACAGTGCCAACCATGTGCTTACCAAAGAAAATCAAGATAATGCATTTTTGTGGTTTATCACCGACGGTGACGTTGGGCTGTATAAAACAGATGACGAAGGGCAAGAGCACCATGTTTCCACCCTTTCTTCCGGCAGCTTGATTGGCAGTATGTCGTTCGTGACGGGAGACGTTTCTTTCTCTACGGGGCGCACCCTCACTCGGACGCAGGTGATCAAAATCGATCATGCGTTATTTAGCAAAATAATGACCAGCCGCTCTGAGCTGCTGCCATTGTTTATTCAATACCTGTTGCTGCACTTTAACCAACGCTTAAAGCGCAGTATCGATACCGAAATCCAGCTGCAGCAAACGCTCGCCTCACTGGACGAAGCTAACCGCCAGTTATTAGAAAAAGAAAAAATGGCACTACTGGGGCAACTCGTGGCGGGCGTTGCTCACGAACTCAATAATCCAGTGTCAGCGATTTTACGCAACAGTGACGCACTTGCAGACGCCCTAGAGGAAGTGGCAAAAACCCCGTTGACCTCAGCCAGCCGCGAACAAGCCCTGTCGCTTTTACAGACAAACCGCGAGAGTACCCCCCTATCAACCGCCACGGCTCGAACCTATACCCGCACCCTAAGCGACCTCACCGGGGATAAACGGATCGCGCGCGATTTAGTCAACATTGGGTTGTATCAGCCTGAAAAGATCAAAGAATGGCAACAACGTCTGGGTGAGGGCTTTAATCACGAACTTGCTACCTGGAAGCAATACGCCCGCTGTGGGCGGTTATTGCGCTCTAATCATGTCTGCGCGGCGCGTATTGCCGATCTCGTCAAAAGCTTACGCACCTATGCCCGTCAAGACAGCGAACAACGCCAACGCACCCGTATTATTGAAAACATTGACGATACCCTTACCTTATTTGAGCATCGACTCAAGCCTCATCAATTGGAAAAACGCTACGACTGGGTGCCCGATATTATTGCTCAGCCCTCGGCCTTAGCGCAGGTATGGACAAACCTCATTGCCAATGCCTTAGATGCGATGCAAACACCAGGCACACTGACAGTGACAGTAAAAACACTCAATGACCAAGCCTCTGGCACGATAGAAGTGTCGGTCAGTGATACCGGTATAGGCATGACCCCTGAGCAGCAAGCAAAAATGTTTGCGTTAAATTACACCACCAAACGCGAAGGTCATTTTGGTCTAGGTATTGGCCTGACCATGTGCCAAACCATTATCCATGAGCAAGGGGGCGATATTCAGGTACACTCGCAGCCAGCTGTCGGTACCACAATGACAGTGACGTTACCTATTGAACTCCCCGCCTCTGCCAGTAAGGAGCCCCAACGATGAGCCAATACTTAGTCCTATGTGTCGATGATGAGCGTGATGTGCTCGATAGCGTGATCGATGACTTGCAAGGCTTTACCGATCACTTCGAGGTGGAAGCGGCAGAGTCAGTCGCAGAAGCACGAGAAGTGATTGCGGACATGGCCACAGAAGGTACCAAGCTGGCATTGATTCTGTGTGATCATATTATGCCCGGCGAGCTCGGGGTGGAATTTTTGATTGAGTTAGCCAATCAGCCAGAGACAGCGTCGACGCGCAAAGTGTTACTGACCGGCCAAGCAGGCTTGGAAGATACGGTCTCTGCGGTTAATCACGCCAGTTTACACTATTACCTTGCCAAACCTTGGCAAAAAGAGACCTTGGTCAGTATCGTCACCGATCAGCTCACCAGCTATGTCATCGCGCACGAAGCCAATTTATTGCCGTGGACCAGTGTACTGAACACCCCTAGGATTGTAGAAGCCATCAACCGCAACAAATGGGATATGGGCGCAGAGTAGTCCCCAAACCAGTTTGTACACGCCGATAGGTCAAAAATCGGTAAAAAAGCCTGACTCACGGGCGGATGTGCTTGTTTCTGCGCGCAATCGTCTTATAGAATGATTTGAACACCAATAACAAGTGGAATTGATAATGCGTAAATCTCTTTTAGCCAGCGCGATTGTCGCTTTGGCTTCATTCAGCGCCGTGGCCAATGAAGAAGACGCCAACCTCACCACCATGAGTAACTTCAGTTACGACTATCTGGAAGGACGCATCGGTGTTAGCCCACTCACCTATGGTGCAGGATTTAGCATGTCTATCCATCCCAACGCGCACGTACGCGTAGAAGCGGATACCGAATTTGATTCCGATTGGGACACGGCTGCTGGGATTGGCTTTCATGCGCCGATTAACAACTGGGCAGACTTAACCGGTGAGCTACTCGCGCGTGGCGTCAACAAAGACAACTTTGATAGTGATGTCGGCTTAGAGGTCAACCTAGGCGTGCGTCAGTGGCTTGGCCCACAAGTTGAAGTTGGCGGCGAAATCGGCCTGCTAACAGTGGATGATGAAGAAGATACCTTTGGATCTGCCTACGGGCGATTCCATGCCACTGAGCTATTCTCACTCGGTGCAGCCTACCGTGTTAACGAGTGGTACGGCGATCAGTTTATGTTTACCACGCGTTTTAAATACTGATAAGTCCACTCGGTAATGCATTGCCATCAAGCAATGGCGTATTGCCGCCAGACGTTGAAAGTCAGATCAAAAAAACCCGCATCGCTGCGGGTTTTTATGTATGTATGCACTCATGCACAACTAACGGATCAATAGCATAGGCACAGTCGATTCAACCAACAACTTAGTGGTATTGCTCCCCACAAAGAATTGACGCAGTTTTGAGTGCCCGTAGGCGCCCATCACGATCATGCCCACTTGATTATCAGCTTGATACGCTAAAATCGCGCGGTGCACGTCACCGGTTAACTGAGCCTCAACCACATCGACACCCGCCGTTTTCAAGCGCTCTGCCGCGCGTTTAAACGCTGCTAGCTTTTCTTGCGAGTCTTCCACCATCACTAAATGACAGGTCATCCCTGCCAACAGCGGTGTGCTCAGTGCTTTTTCCACTAGCTTTTCGCTGATGTCACTGCCATCGAATGCTAATAAGTAGCTTTCAGGTGTTGAAAACTCACCGTTAGCAACCAAGGTATGCGCTTTAATCGAGCGCACCACGCTTTCAAGCTGCGAACCAATCGCCTTGGTGTCGTTTTGGTGTAGTTCACCTGATTTACCTAATACTAATACCCGTGTCTGTGGCTCGATATCCAGTAAGGTCTCCACCAAATTGCCATGGCGCTGCAACTTGCGCACATCGCTCAACCCTTTGGCTTTAGCGTCTTCTTCCAGCTCAGACAGCAAGGCTTTGCCGTGCTTCATGGCTAGCTTGGCGCGCTGCTCATCCAGCTCCACCAGCTCTTGTAGCAGTTGTTCACGGCTACCCACGCCCAAGTTGCCTGATAGTTCAGGCTCCGCTTGGTGTGAGGACTTATCCAGCACATGCAAAAGTGTCAAAGGGACAGACAAGCGCTTGGCAGCCCAAACGCTCAAATCTGCCACTTGCTTTGAATAATGCGGGCCATCTACGCACGCGGTAATTTGTTCCATGGTCGGTCTCCTTAGTGGCCACCCATCATTTTTTCTACTTCTTCTGGTTTATCGTGCACGCCGAACTTATCGACAATGGTAGCGGTCGCATCATTCATTCCCACGATATTCACCTCGGTACCCTCACGGCGGAACTTAATGACCACCTTATCAAGCACAGACACGGAGGTGATATCCCAGAAGTGCGCTGCCGAGAGATCGATGGTGACACGCTCCAACGCCTCTTTGAAGTCAAACGATGATAAAAATTGATCTGACGAGGCAAAWAAGACTTGGCCAACAACACGATAAGTACGCGCATCGCCATTGTCTTCAGGCTCGCTTTTAACCACCATAAAGCGACCAATTTTATTGGCAAAGAACAAGGCTGCCAGTAGCACCCCAACCAATACACCGATCGCGAGGTTGTGGGTGAAGACCACGACCACCACGGTCGAGACCATCACGATATTAGTCGATAGTGGGTGTGATTTCAGGTTAACCACTGACTCCCAAGAGAAGGTACCGATAGACACCATGATCATTACCGCCACCAGCGCGGCCATCGGGATTTGGCTGATCCAATCACTGAGGAACACCACCATAATCAGCAATAGCACACCGGCGAACAAGGTAGAGAGACGTCCACGTCCACCGGATTTAATGTTAATGACCGACTGACCAATCATCGCACAACCGGCCATACCGCCTAAGAAACCGGTGGCAATATTGGCAATACCTTGACCTTTACATTCACGGTTTTTCTCACTGTCTGTGTCGGTCAAATCATCGACGATGGTGGCGGTCATCATCGACTCAAGCAAACCCACCACAGCCAGTGCCGCAGAATAAGGGAAGATAATCGCCAGGGTTTCAACGTTTAGCGGCACATCCGGCCATAAGAACACTGGCAAGGTATCAGGCAGTTCACCCATGTCACCCACGGTACGCAAGTCGAGGTTATACGCCATTGCAATACCGGTTAGGATAAGAATACACATCAAAGGTGATGGAACCATTTTACCAATACGAGGAATGTGAGGGAAAAGATAGATGATCGCCAAACCGGCGGCCGTCATTGGATACACATGCCACATAATCTCGCCCATAAGAGTGATTTGTGGATAGTAAAGTCCAATACCAGAATCGGTCACCGCGAGCGCTTCCCATGTCACCTTTAGACCCTGGATGATTTCCGGACCAATAAGCTCTGGCAACTGCGCCATAAAGATCAGGATCGCGAGCGCGTTGACAAACCCGGTTACCACTGAGCGAGAAACAAAACGCATCAGGTTACCGAGTTTTAAATAACCGGCCGCTATTTGCAGTATCCCGGTTAGCACAGTGGCCGCCAATAGGTACTCAAGCCCATGCTCTTTCACCAAGGTCACCATCAACAGCGCCATCGCACCCGTTGCGGCGGAAATCATGCCTGGACGGCCACCCACAAAGGCAATGATCACTGCGATACTGAAGGAGGCGTAAAGCCCGACTTTCGGATCCACACCGGCAATAATCGAGAAGGCAATCGCTTCTGGGATCAAGGCCAATGCCACAACGATACCCGCAAGAATATCGCCACGTACATTGGAGAACCAATCACGCTGAATTCTATCTATCATGAACGTCTCTACAAAATTGGGTTAAAAAAGGTGTCGCGCTCATTTCAGGCCTGATTTCACCTGAAAATCAAAACGCGTGATCCTAGTCACTTATTGACCAAGCGTCAACTCCCCTTTTTTTGTCCAATAACGACTTAATGCCTATAAATCAGATGCTTAATTTGTAATTGTGATATTTTTAGCACAGATTTATTTCATTCTTTTCTCCAACCCCCTTTTTCGCTTATTTTTACCATCAGGCAAGGTTGGCTTTCGCACATTAGGCTTAGCGCTGTATCTTATATACGTGGATACACAGGCACCAACAGCACGGTAAAGGAAAGAATCAATCCAATGAGTGCATAAATCAGTTGGTTAAGCGTCCAGCCAATATCGATAACGATACCGAACACCCAAGGTGCCAATGCGGTGGAGAGGATCATCATGCCAGTCACCAAAGACCGAATGGCACCAATATGCGAGACCCCATACATTTCCGCCCATAAGGTATTAATCACAGGATTGGTTGCACCAATCGCTAAACCGAAAAGGCACATAAAAAGCGGTGCCGCAAGGGTATGATCAATGTTAGCTATCACCATTAGCCCAAGTAGCAGTGGAATGGGAATTAAGATAAGTACATTTCGCGAACGATATTTATCAATCAAGCTGCCTGATATCACTGAGCTTAGCCAATGCACGGCCCCGTAAAATACGAAACTGCCCGCTAATACGCCCGGCGTCCACCGTTTCGCTTCCAGGATAAAGTCCTGTTGGATAAAGACGCCGGTCACCAGAAACGGCGTCACCAAAGCTATCGGTATGATCATCCAAAACCGCCAGTCGCGAATAACTTGACGCCGACTCGCATCGCTGGCGTGGTTTTGATTATCTGCGTCAATACGGGTCCGCTTAAGGTCTGCTTTTCTGACTAGCCATAACACCAGTGGTAAAAACACCACTAACAGGGTAGCACCAATGAATAACCAGCTTTCTCGCCAGCCCAAAAACGCGATTAAGCCAATGACAATTGAGGGTAAAACCACCTCGCCAATGGCAACACCACTGCCGACCAAGCTAATGGCTTTGCCTTTATCCTGCTGTGCACGCTTAATCACAGTGGCCTGCGCGATGTGAGGCAAAAAACCTTGTCCACAAAAACGCAGTAAGAAGAAAACCAGCAGCAAGCCCACCACACTATCAACGGAATACATCAACGCACACGCGACCATCAGTAACGTGGCAAAGAAGATCAGTAGTTTGTCGACCCGCACCCGATCCACCACACCACCAAAGCTAATCACCAACACGCTGCTGGTCATGGTCGCAATGGCGTAAATCCCGCCGTAGGTTGCATCACTCAACAACAGCGCATCTTTAATACTGCTGCCATACCAACTGATGAAAAACGATTGACCAATGTTGCCAAAAAAGATCGATAGAAAGCCAAAAGCAATTAACGGCCATTGGTGCCTGATTAATGTCACATACGATCGCGCTAGCATACGCCTCCATTGCCCCCTGTCATTTCATTTTGAAACGTCATATATCAACACGCCTTCAAGGGTTTACTTAATGCATGAGGTGAAAGCTGACTATGACATGCCTGCACGGAAGAAGAAATGAAACCCGACCTGCTTACGTCGGTTTTGTGATGCCTTTTAATCCAT
This sequence comes from Salinivibrio sp. ML290, assembly GCF_001995695.1. Taxonomy (NCBI): domain Bacteria; kingdom Pseudomonadati; phylum Pseudomonadota; class Gammaproteobacteria; order Vibrionales; family Vibrionaceae; genus Salinivibrio; species Salinivibrio sp. ML290. Next base: position 68,948 of record NZ_MUEY01000014.1, read on the forward strand.
ATTGGCGATGAATCAATCGCTTATTCATGTTTTCACCGCTTACTGACACACAAACGGGCTGATATGCGCTAGGCTTTGCGCCCTCTCAATATCACAGACAATAACAACAATATGAATCCAGTCATGTCAGCGCCAACCAAGATGGCGTTACGCTTCCCCAAAGGGCGATTCGCCATGTTGAGTGTGTACAGCTTTACCGGTGCCGCCATTGTGGCTTCTACCATTTTTTCCCTGCTGCTTTTCTTATCCCTTGACGACAACCCGCTGATGCAATGGTTGTTCGGGGCACTGGCAGTGATTTTTGAAGCGGGTAAGTTTTACGCATGGTACGAGTTTGGTGAGCGCCGAGCGCACGGCAACTATGTGGGTGCCTTATCAGCCTTGGCTTTTTATCTCATTTTGGCCTTAATCTCGATTGGCGGCAGTATTGGCGGCATCAATAGTGCCACCAATGCCGCGCAAAGTGAGCAGCGCCAAGCCCAAGCGCAGATTGACGCTTATAACCGGCAAATCGATGCTATCGAGCAACAAATCACCTTGAATAATCAAGCCGCCGAGCGTTATATCGAACTGGATAGAATTGCGACTGGCGTAGCGCGATTACAAAAAGAAAACAACCAATTACGCAAAGAGCAACAGCAACTCGCGTTCGAGCGCGATAGTTTACCCGCGGTGGCACAGGGCTCCATCTTGGGATTGATTAGCAACCTTGCTAACACATTAGGCGTCAGCGCCGATCAAGCCCAATCTTGGCTGGTAATTTTTCTCTCTGTGTTGCTAGATTTGTTCACCGCTTTCTTTGTCGGCGTGATTGGTGAAGAGCAGCGTTTCCGCCATTGGTATCGTCACCCACATGCCACGCCCCCTACGCCTTTGAACAACAAGGCCTCTCCTCGTGCCAATGATATCAACACGGAATCCACCACGCCGGATTCAGCGTCTCCTCACGAGGATACGGATGCGCCTTATGCAGATATCAAAGCCGCGCTAGCCGCCAAAACGCTGCGTTGTAGCAAAAAAGCGGTGATGGCGGAATATGCACTCAGCCAAGAGGCCGTCGATACCCTATTTACCCACTTACAACAGCAGGGATTGGTGGCCAAAAAGCCGAACCACCATTATCACTGGGTGGGTTAAACCACCAGCATCAATATACCGCTGAGTATCATGGCGGGAAGCCCACTTAACTATCCCGTTCTTTGCGACTGCGTAGCGATGTGGTACAAACATCTTGTAAGTTTGTTAATCAGTACGTTACCTGACCTTTTAGCACCTTACCGATAAAAACAATTTATAACCAAGCAAATACAACAAAAAGGTGATCTATGCATAAGGCTGCACAAGAGGTGCATACGCCTGAGGCATCAGTATGGCGCGCATTAGGCGATGTCAGTCCGTTGTGCCTCGCCGTCCTGCCTTGGGGGATACTCTGCGGGTCATTAGGGCTGCAAATGGGATTCAGTGCACTGCAAACACAAGCCATGTCATTACTGGTTTTTGCCGGGGCGGTGCAATTGTCGGGCACCATGATGGTGGGCAATGCGGCGGGCTTACCGGCGGTGCTCGGTTCCACTCTGGTGATTAGCGCACGGCACCTTCTCTATGGTGCTCACTTTCGACAGTACATCACTCCCTTGCCACTTAAATGGCGTCTCGGCCTCGGCTTTTTACTGACCGATGAAATGTATGCGCTTTCAACCGCACACACCAGCAAGCAGGGAAGATTTTCTAAACACTACGCCCTGTATACGGGCGCCGCGTTTTATGTGGGTTGGAATCTTGCGACCTTGGCGGGGATTCTAGCTGGTTCTCAGCTGAAAGCCTTGGAAGCGATCGGCCTCGATTTTGCCATTGCAGCCACCTTTATCGCACTGACCGTTCCCAGTATAAAAAACCGCCCCGTACTGCTTTGTGCCTTAGCAAGCGGTGTCAGTATGCTGCTATTCACCTATTACCACATCCCCAATGCGTTAATCATTGCAACCGGCGTAGGTATGGTCGCGGGGCTAATGGCTGAGTCGCTACCGACACGGAGGGCGTCAACATGAGGTATTGGTTAATCATCGTCGCCATGGCGCTGATCACCTTCTCGGTGCGTTATCTGCTACTGGCACGGAGTATCCCTGTGCGCATTGGGCCGCGATTGCAACGACTCCTAACCTACTCTGCACCGGCGGTTCTGACCGCGCTATGGGTACCGATTGTCTTCTTTCCCGAGGATCAGCTGGCTATCTCTACCACCAATCCTTATTTAGTCAGTGCCTTGGTCGCTATCGGTTTAGCCTGTACCCGTCTATCGACCTTATTAGTGGTTGGGCTATCGATTGGTTTTTTCGTTACCCTTCAGCTTTGGGTCCTGGGATAAATAGCGACGATAAGCCATTTAGTGCGATACCACTATAGCAAGAGGCAGGGTCATCACCCTGCCTCTTTAATTTATTTGGTTGTTGTCTCAATCACCCGTTCTTATCACGACGCATGCTGTTTTTCCGCCTCGAGGACAGGCTTTTTACTGCGCAGCTGCAATTCATCAAGATCTTGGTTTAAAGACTCTGACAAGTCGCTAATTTTCACCATATCTTGTTTGTTTTCTTCCGATATTTCCGCTGCCTCCGCGCCAGATTCGGTCAAACGGTTGATGTTTGCGGCAATGTCAGTCGACACCGTTCTTTGCTGTTCAATCGCGCTGGCTAAGGAATTGATGCGATCACTGATAGTAGAAAAGTTATCAAGTACCCCCTCAATCGACTGGGACGTATCAGAGGCTTGAGATGAGGCACTTTGCGCCAGCTTCTCGGTGCGATCCGATAGCTCTGATGATTGCTTGAGACTCCGGAACAACTCTTTGGTCATATCATTGATCTCACTCGCCGACGCTTGTGTCCGGCTCGCCAGTTGACGTACTTCATCGGCAACCACGGCAAAGCCTCGTCCTTGCTCGCCCGCACGCGCCGCTTCGATTGCGGCATTTAACGCCAGCAAGTTCGTCTGCTCAGCCACATCGGTGATCACCGAGAGAAAATGCTCAATTTGGCTCGCACTGTGCTCAACTTTGTCAAACATCTCGGCTGACACTTTAATCGCCGACACCAGCTCATCGAGCTCACTCATCATATCGGTGAGCTCTTGTTGCGACTGACGCGAGCTCGAATCAATTTTGCCTGCTTCGTCAGAGATGGCTTGCACATCTTCAGAAAGCGACCCCACTGTGGTGGTCATTTCTTCGATGGCGGTGGCAATACTGTCTATTTTCTCGCTCTGTGCATCATTAATCGCAGCGCCTTTCTTGGCACGTTTTTCCGAGGCATCGGTAAAGTTATCCAAGGTATCGGCGGCTTTCTCAATATTGCGTACCGTGCGGCGCAGCTTTTCAACCGCATGGTTAAGCGAGGTAGCCACCTCCGCAAACTCATCACCGTCTCGCGTATCAATCGCCGCTGTTAAGTTACCTTGTGCCAACGACTTAGCGAAGCGATTCACTTTTGCAAGCCCAGCTTTAAAACGTCGGTCAATAAAAAGCGCCGCCGAACCTGCAACCAATACGTTTAACCCCAGCACTACGTACTCGTTAAGCCAGGGCAAGTGAATCATCAGTGAGGCAGAAAACCCCACCATGATGACATAACTCCCAATTGTCACCGCACGAATCGATACCTTTGGCATTGCTTATCCTCCTGTGATTTTAGCTGAGACACGCCCAGCATTGCAGACAGATATCAAGATAAGTGCCAATTTTTCACCACGGGAGAGAAGATTAGATAGGGAGCCAATTACACCCATTAGATCAATGCATTAGAAGGTTAGAAGCTAAGCTAGCACGATATTATGAATAAAGTCGTAGCCCAACGCTTTTTTCGTAATTGCAATTTGCACAATAAAAAGCAGCCCAAGGATACGTTACCCGTAAAGCTGCTTTGAAAATAACCGTTTAGAACAGTAGCAATGCGTTGCAATTCGCTAATTTATTGCATATCAGTCGGTCATGCCGTTTTCTGTGCCCGTTGTTGTACGCGAGAGACATGGATCAAGCCCATCAATTTGATACTCGGCTTCAGTAACAATTGCGCGCTACCCACAATAAACAGCCAAGTCCCGCTTTCCATTAACGCATCATTGAGAAAAAAGAAGCTACCGATCAAAAACCAAATCGCAATCAACAAATCATTAAACGCCCCTAACGCTTCATAGCGACGCTGAATCACTAAGTGCTTATTACCAATATCAATATCCAGTTCTGGGCCATTGCGCTGTATCATCTTGCCTCCTCTGGACCTTGGTATTAACAATGAATAGGAAAGTCTGTCATGGCATTAGCAATCAAGGTGTTGCCGTTTAATGCCCAGCATGGTTCTCACCATGTTGACAACAAACGTGACCGCACTCAATCCTAAAAACAACCAGGCTAGCGGGATGAACGCGAAAGGTTCGTGTAGAGTGCCATTAGCAGCAACATGTGGCGTGGAAAGGTTAAAGGCGAGCAGGCAACCTGTGCCGATGAGGAAGAGGATAAACGAGGTACGAAAATGTCGCAGTAGGGTTAACATAAAACCTATATTCGTTGCTTCAGTACGTCTTGAGACTGACTACAACACTAAAAGTTCCACGTCTCTCACATTTTTTTCAAAAAAAACCGCTACCTTGCATGATGCGTGGGCAGCGGCTGATTCATTTCGCGTCTTGGTCAACGGAGCATTAAAGCTTGTACGTCGACACCTTGTTGCTCAGTTGCGTTGCTTGGTTACGCAGGTTATCCGCCTCTTGCGAGGTATCGTTGGCACTGCTCACCAAGTGCTCGGAGACATCTTTGATGGATGTGATGTTTTGTGTGATTTCGCTTGTCACATGAGTTTGCTCTTCTGCCGCTGTCGCGATCTGAGTGGCCATATCACTGATTTGATTAACTGCTGCATCAATTTCACTCAGTGCTGCCGTGGCTTTATCCACATCAGACACAGAATCGCCTGCTAACGCTGAGCTACTTTCCATCGTCGATACCGCGCTTGCCGTCGTGGTTTGCAACGTCTCAATCGTGGATTTAATTTCTTCTGTCGAGGCATGGGTACGCTGCGACAAAATACGTACCTCATCAGCTACCACGGCAAAGCCTCGCCCTTGCTCACCCGCACGCGCTGCCTCAATAGCCGCGTTGAGTGCAAGCAAGTTGGTTTGCTCAGCAATCCCTTGAATCGTCGACAGTACTGTCGAAATCTCCTGCGAGTGCTTATCTAGCTCGGCGACGATAGTGCTGGCCTGTTTCAGCTCATCCGACAACCGGGTAATTGATGTTTTGGTATTTTCAACCACCGCACGCCCGTTATCGGTACTAGCGGTCGACTCTTGTGCCGTATTCGCGGTATGTTCAGCATGAGAGGCGATCTCTTGTGTCGCAGAGGCCAACTCGGTGACAGCGGTTGCCACCATGGTCACTTCCTGCTGCTGCTGATTAATGTCATCCACGTTGCGGCGCGCACGTTCCGTACTGCTGTCCGATTGTGATGTCAACTGCTCTGCTTGCTCGCGAATGTGGCTAATCAACTGATGCATACTCCCCACAAAGGTGTTGAAGTTTTTCGCCAGTTGCCCCACTTCATCTTCACTCTCAACATCGATACGCTGAGTCAGATCGCCACTACCATGCGCAATTTGCTCAAGGGCATTAGAGACATTGGTCAGCGGCCTAAATAGGATGTTTACCAATAAGTTAAACAATAAAGTACAAGCAATGACGACACCAATTGTCACTGCGACTTGTCCCCATACTGCATCGAACAGTGGCGCGACTAATGAATCATAGTTAATCACGGTGACAGTGATTAATCCGGTATCTTCGATGGGTTTGGCATACACCACACTTTCTGCCCCGCCCACGTCGGCCATCACACTCTCACCCGAATTCATGGCGGACTTGACCGTGCTGAAAGACAAGCCTAGCTGGTTAATTGGCTCATTGAGTAGGTCGGTATTGGCGTGGGTAAAAATATTGCCTTCGCTGTTGGCGATAAACATAAAGCTATCACCAGGCAGGATCACTTTCTCGAGGCCTTCGATGATGTCGCCAATTTCAACATCCGCCCCAAGCACCAAGGTATCGCCGTTGAACTGGAGCGCTTTACCTAATGACACCACATTGGCGCCGGTTGCCGCGGCCACCGTCGGGTTGTCCATGAACACACTCGATGGGTCCGCTTTGGCGTTGATATACCACCCCCACTTGCGCGGATCGTCATTGCCCGGCGGTAGCACAACACCATTCGCGTTATCCTGACTGCCATCTGGGTAGGCAAGAAAGACATTGTCAAAGCCACCGGCATCGCGCACCTGTTTAAGGTGGGTAACCATGTTGTTTGCATCAGCCTCACTGGTCAGCGAGGTCATTGCACGCTCTTTTGACGCGACCCAATCAGACACATATTGATTGTATGATGCAGTGGCACTTTCCAGCCGCTGTGCGACTTCGGTGTCCAACCGAGAGAGTGATGCGCGAAACGATAACGCTTCAACGAGCAAACCACCAATAATGATGGCCACACTCGCCGACAGCGCGAGCTTGTGTTTGAGGGAGAGTTTTTTAAACATAACTGCCTTGTTTGTCTGTCATAATGTTTTAATAATGATTTTTAGTAAAACAGCGTTATTTGCAACCCGCAAAATAAGCGCCATACAACTGATAGGTATATCACAACAATTGTGTAAGAGAATTACTCAAACTGTTGTCAACAGGTGATAAAACAACCAATTTCATGCAACGCTCCTGGGTGTGAGCCTTTAGGCAATCGCTTGTCTATTCCGAGGCTAGCAGCCAGCTGACCTCACATACTGCGCCAGATCAGAGAAATGTAACAAACCACAAACTCAGGGAGATAACTTAACTATCAATAACTCGCTCCCTCCTCGCAACTTTGAAAGTCCTAAACTACGCTTTAACTAACTGAGATAAACGCGAATAGGGGCGAAGTGAATGGACTTGTTTGCAGATCAACGTGACGGCGCATCTCCCAAGTCTAATGAGACCAACTCAGCATCTGATGCTGCGCCATGGCGGATACTGCTGATTGATGACGACGATCTGATGCATGAGGTAACACGGCTCGCGCTAACGGGGTTTACGTTTCAAGGACGCCCTTTAGAGATATTGTCTGCCCTCTCTGGGCAGGAAGCACGAGACGTGTTGGAGAAGGAGTCAGATATCGCATTGGCACTCGTTGATGTGGTAATGGAAACCGAGCACGCCGGTTTAGATTTGGTACGTCATATTCGTGATGAAATGAATAACCACCTGATACGCTTGGTATTGCGTACAGGCCAAGCCGGACAAGCACCCGAAGATCGGGTGATCCGTGAATATGATATTGACGACTACAAAGAGAAAACCGAGCTCACCACACAAAAACTCAAAACCCTATTATATTCAATGCTGCGCTCTTACCGAGATCTCTGCATGATTGAAGATCAGAAAGAGGGGTTACGACGCGTCATTGAAGCATCGGCCAATGTGCAAAATACTACCAACCTTCAACACTACGCCACCGCGGTGCTTGAGCAACTAACATCCCTTCTTTATATCCACGACTCCGCGTTTTATTGTGTGGTGCAACCTCGCCCTGGCGCGGAAGAAACCCGAGCACTGACGCTAGCTGCGACGGGGGAATATGTAAACTGCTACACCGAGTGCGCCTTTGATAAACTCCCTAGCAATGTTTCGAACCGTTGCAAGCAAGCGCTAGAAGCACAGCAAAGTATCCAATTTGACGACGGATTTGTGCTTTTTCACCGGGATGAGGAAGACGTAGAATTCCTGCTCTATGTCAATCATGACAAAGCCCTCTCAGAGCTCGATCAACACCTACTGAAAATCTATATGCAGAACATTGGGCTGACGTTTGAAAACTTAAGCTTAATGGTCGATTTGCGTGAAACTTCCAAAGAGCTGGTTTACAACTTAGCCAATGCGGTGGAAGCGCGAAGTAAAGAAACCGGTGCGCATGTGCAACGCGTCTCTTTATTCTGTGAAAAGTTAGGGCAGCTTTATGGTTTGGACGAACACAAAACCATGCTGTTGAAACACGGCTCTCCCCTCCATGACGTCGGTAAAGTCGCTATCCCAGACGCAATTTTACACAAGCCGGGGAAACTCGATGCGGATGAATGGGAGACGATGAAGAAACACGTCGAGTATGGCGTAGAGATCCTGAGCCATTCTAAGCGGCGGCTAATTGTAGAGGCGAAGGAAATTGCCGGAACCCACCATGAAAAATGGGACGGAACGGGTTATCCCAATCAACTCGAAGGCGAAGCCATCCCGATTAGTGGCCGAATATCAGCACTGGCTGATGTGTTCGATGCCTTGGGATCGAAGCGCTCCTACAAGGAAGCGTGGACTGATGATGACATTCGCAACGAGCTCATTGCTCAACGCGGCAAGCATTTTGAGCCCAAGCTGGTCGATTTGCTTCTCGAACACTGGAACGACTTTATTGCTATCCGTGCCGACTATCCAGACTAAATAACAGCGCCCCTAACGGGGCGCTTTGATTATCGCTCTAAAGCCTTGTATTGGCCTAATCAATGGCTTGCCAGCGCGATGACGGTGTGAGAGACCACCGTGACATCTCATACGTGCTATAAATCGCGCGCCCTTGTCGCCCTATTTGAATTGGAATCGTACTCGCGTCTTCGCCCTGGGCGATTTTCTCAACCAATTGTGCGGCATGCTGCCCTTGTGCATAACCAAACAATACCACACCGCCAGCCGTTTTCCCTTTGCCCACCGCAAAGTCCCAAAAGCCAAACAAGGGTAAAGCCGCGTGCTGGTTAGTCCAAGACAACACCTGGTTAGCCGCCACATTATTACCTGCTCTATCTACTAAGGTTTGATATAGACCTACGATAATCGCATCAAATTCTTCTTCAAACGCTGACTGAATTTCGCGCTGCCAACCATCAAAAGTGGACGCGTGAGTGATGTCAATTTCTATTCCAAGGCTCAAACGAATTTGTTCATACTGGCGCATAATATAATCCGCCGCGATTTGTGATGTAACGCCAGAATCAAACATCACCTTCACTCTGATGTTTCTTTTCCCCATTAGCATGCTAATTTCACGCATATTGCGAACAAAAAGGGGTAACTCGAGTACGCCGGTGACTTTTGCTTGACCACTATACTCGGCTAGTAGACGGCGAGGGTTTGCATTTACCCCTAAAAAAACGATTGAAATCGGCTCATTATATAAACGCGGGAGCATGTACTTAAGTGCATTATCATCCCCCAAAACAACGATGTCGGGACGTTGAGACCTATAAAACGAGAAGGCTTTATCGGCTTGCCTATCAAAAACTTGCTCCGGTAGCCGCTTGGTATCCATTTCAAAGCGAGAAAGATTGTATTCGTCTCCGAGTGTCGCCTCTAACCCAGCGATATAGTTGCGATCCCATTCAAAGCCCGCGTGGTAACTTTGAATTAACAACACATCCAGTGCACGTGCTGGCAAGCTCATTAATAAAAGTAAAATGGCCAAACAATAAATTTTTGGATACATGACGCTCTCCTCAGAAAATCACGCCTTTAATAAAGTGTAGGCGAGTCTGGTGGCCACTCATCACGGTAAGGGTCGTTTTTTCTTCTACACTTACAGTTATCCGTCCCGACGTACGCGCTTAAAACGTATGAGCCGAAACCACAAATTTGATGACAGTATTCGTAACCCGTTCTTTAGCTTGGTAGGAAGGCGGATTTTGCTGATCATGATTTTGCTTAGTGGCTTTTTCACTGTTCTCACCACCTTGCTACAAACCTATTGGGATTACGATGAAGCTTTCGATCTCGTGGACAGTCGACACTATGAAATTGAGCACATTCATGCCGACTTACTCGCCAGCTCACTTTGGATTTATGACCTAACCAGTGTTCAAGAGCGCATTGACGGGCTGATCAACCTTCCCCATGTTGACTACTTAGCTGTGCGCTCGGAAAACTATTTATTTGAAGCAGGCTCTCCCCTAGACGTGAGTAAAATGGTCAATGAGTACCCACTGCATTATGACGATCCCGATACGGGGAAAACCCAACGGATTGGTACTATCTACGTCGAGTCCAACACAAACGCTATCTATAATGATCTGGTCCAACGCTTTTTTATCTCATTGCTATTGAACGCAATAAAAACACTCATCGTGTGCTACCTCATTTTGTTGGTGTTTCACCACACCGTTAGCCAACGCGTGTTTAAAGTGGCGCAATTCTTACGTCAGTACAATCCGCTTGATCCCAACGAGGAAAAACTGACATTACCCCATAAGCGCTACATCATGGAAAAAGAAGACGAGCTCGACTGGCTAGCGGCTGAAACCAATAAAATCACCCAGAATATGTCAACGCTCTATCGCAATATTATGCTAGAGCGCGAACGCTTGTCTGACTTTACCCATGTCTCTTCAGATTGGTTGTGGGAAACCGACGCTGACCTTAAGTTGACCTTTTGCTCCGATCCGATGCGGTTGGCGTTTGACCTTAATCCCAACCAGTATCCGCATCTTGACCAGTTGCTCTCTGCTGTCGGTTGCCATCAATTTATAGGCAATCTTCACCGACAACAGAACTTTTCGATGTGTGAGGAGATCGTGCCCATTGAAGGCGAAAGCCGGTATTTTGTCTTTCAAGCGCTTGCCCATCACGGTATTGATGGTTTTCGCGGTTTCAGAGGCACGGGCATCGATATCACCGCGCTGAAAACGGCCCAGTTTGAACTGGAAACATTAAACCATAACCTAGAAGAAACCGTTGATGAGCGAACCCGTGAACTCCAAGAGAACATGGAGCACTTAAAGGCAGCGCAAGAACAACTGGTAGAGTCGGAAAAGCTCGCGGCACTCGGGAGCTTGGTGGCAGGGGTTGCGCATGAAGTCAACACTCCCTTAGGGATTGCTGTCACCGCCTCATCGGTGATTAAAGACATCACGCACACGCTCAACCAGGCCTTTGAGGAACAAACGTTAACCAGCACGCAGTTTGCTTCATTGATTAAGCAAGTGAACGACAGCGTGGTCATGCTGGAACATAACCTCAAGCGTGCGACCCACCTTATTCGTGATTTTAAACAAACTGCTGTTGACCAAGTATCAGAAGCGCTGACCGAGTTTGATGTCAAGCAGACACTCGATGCTCTCGTCGCCAGCCTGCACCCGGAAACACGAAAAATTCCGGTGGCACCCGACGTTAACGGCGAGGCCAATATTTTAATGTACAGCTTACCTGGCGTTATCACCCAAGTCGTCTCTAACCTCGTGATGAATAGCATCAACCATGCCTTTGACGAGACCGATAATCCTAAAATCACGATCGAATTTGAAAGGCAAGGAGACCACCTCTACCTCTGTTATCAAGACAATGGCTGCGGTATCGAGGAATCGCTTCACCACCGAATTTTTGAACCGTTCTACACCAGCAAACGCGGGCGCGGTGGCTCAGGGCTAGGCCTCAATTTGGTCTTTAATCTCGTCAAGCAAAAGCTAGGAGGCGAGTTACAATTCGAGTCATCGCCCGGGCAAGGCGTGAAGTTTATGTTTGTGATCCCATTAAGCTTATCTAATCAAATAGCCCGCTATGCCAGTGAAAATAAAGAGTAAGGTGATAGACATCCAATGGAAAAACTAGAAAGGTTTGAACAGGGCCTCAAACATCCACTTTTTAGTATTGTTGGCCGCCGAGTCATTCTGCTAATGGTTTTACTCAGTGGTTTTTTTACCATATTAACCACACTACTACAGTTATCATGGGACTATGAAGAAGCATTCGATCATGTCGACCATCGCCATGCAGAAATTCAAAACGTCCACGCCGACTTAATTGCATCGTCTTTGTGGGTCTTTGACCTGGTGAGTGCACAAAATCGACTAGATGGGCTCGTCAACCTTCCCTATATCGACTACCTCTCGATTGAGTTTGATGGCGTGGTGTTGGATGCAGGTGAACCGCTTTCCAGCAGTAATGTCGTCAGTCAGACGGATCTTAATTATTTCCACCCCGATACCAATCGCCGCATTAATCTGGGCACATTACGCGTCGAATCTGACGCACAAAAAATCTATGACCTCTTATTACAGCACTTTCTCGTTACGCTGGTTTTGAATGGGATAAAAACCCTGATTGTCTGCTCGCTGATTTTATGGGTCTTCCATCAAAGCGTCAGCCAACGTGTGTTTGCGATTGCCAAACACTTATCCCATTTTGATCCTATCGAGCCTATTCACGAGCCTTTGCGGTTGAAACATCGCAAGTTCATTATGGAAAAAAGCGATGAACTCGACTGGCTGGCCGACGAAACCAATAAAATCACCCTAAGGATGACCAACCTTTACCAAAACATTGCCCTAGAACAAGAAAGGCTCACCGATTTTACCCGCGCAGCCTCTGATTGGCTTTGGGAAACCGATGCGACACAACGACTTACGTTTTGTTCTGAAGCGATGCAGTTGGCACTTGCCATACCGGTTGAAAACAGCCCAAAAGTGAAGTCATTACCTGCGTTACACCACTGTGCATCACTTTTAGACAACCTAGATACATGTGATGATTTCACCATGTGCGAAGAAAAAATCACCCTAGGAAAACACACCTACTATTTTGTATTCCAAGGGATAGCACATTTCACCGAACACGGCTTCACTGGCTTTCGCGGCACCGCGATTGATATCACTGAGCTTAAGACAACCCAGTTGGAGCTCGAGCAACTGAACCAGAGTTTAGAAGCAACCGTTGAAGCGCGAACTCACGATCTCGCTCAAAGTATGGAAAACCTCAAAGCCGCGCAAGCTCAACTGGTGGAGTCCGAAAAACTCGCCGCACTTGGTAGCTTAGTCGCAGGCGTTGCTCACGAGGTGAACACGCCCCTAGGGATTGCGGTGACCGCCAATTCAGTAATCAAAGAGGCGGTTTCAACACTTAACAACGCATTCGAGCAAAAAACGTTGACCAGTGAGCAGTATGCCGCTGTGATGAAGCAGGTCACGGATGGTACGCATATGTTAGAGACCAACCTCAACCGTGCCGCACGATTAATTCGTGACTTTAAACAAACCGCGGTCGACCAAGTGTCTGAAAGCCGAAGTCAGTTCCATCCCGTGCAAACACTCGAAGCATTAACGGGAAGTTTGCGCCCCGAAACCAAGAAAGTACCCGTCGTGCCTGTCGTCGAAGGCGACCCTCAGCTTGTCATGAGCAGTCTGCCCGGTGTACTTACCCAAGTTGTCTCCAACTTGGTGATGAACAGTGTCCGCCATGCTTTTGAAGGTATTCCCGAACCAGACATTCACATTCGTATCGCCGATAAAGGCGATATCGTGGAAATTCGCTATACCGATAATGGTGTTGGGGTTGCCCCAGAACTGCATCAGCGTATTTTCGAGCCCTTCTATACGAGTTCACGCAGTAAGGGAGGCTCAGGGCTCGGTCTTAATCTCGTTTTCAATCTAGTTCACCAAAAACTGCAGGGTAAACTTCATTTTGATTCCAAGATCAATCAGGGAGTTACCGTGGTGCTCAGCCTTCCTAAGTTTTTGACAGACACAGAGGCACCAAAAGCTAAAAGTTCTACTGAATAACCGAATTCAGCCATAATGGCACTGAACCAAGAAAAGATAATGAGCAAGAGCCAGCTTCGGCTGGCTCTTGTGGTTCACGCATATTAGGAGGGTTAGGCAAGCGCCGCGTCTTTTTCCGGCGCCGGAGTATGGTCAGGCAGATAGCGGTAGTATTCCGCATCTTTCGCTGGTGAAAGGGTATGCCCCATCATGATGTCCGCCGCTTTTTCTGCCACCATAATGGTCGGGGCGTACAAGTTGCCATTGGTGATAGCAGGGAACACGGAGGCATCCACCACGCGTAAATTATTGACACCATGTACCTTGAGTGATTCATCTACCACAGCCATCTCATCACTCGCCAAGCCCATTTTACAGGTACAGCTTGGGTGATACGCGCTTTCACCTTCACGAGCCACAAAGTCGAGGATTTCTTGGTCAGTTTGTGCCTCGCTGCCCGGCGAAAGCTCTTTACCCCGCAGATGATCAAAGGCTGGTTGCGCAATAATATCTCGCGACACGCGAATCGCTTCTACCCACTCTTTACGCTCTTGTGGCGTAGAGAGATAGTTAAAGAAGATCTCTGGCTTCTCATCTGGGTTAGTGCTGCGAATTTTCACGTGGCCACGCACATCGGTATTCATTGGCCCGACATGCAACTGGAAACCATGCCCTTTGTTCGGTGCCGAGCCATCATAGCGAATCGCCAGAGGCAAAAAGTGGAACTGCAAGTTCGGATATGCCACCTCATCATTACCACGTACAAACCCCCCTGCTTCAAAATGGTTGGTGGCGGCAGCGCCTTTACGGCGGAACAGCCAATCAAAACCGATTTTCGGTTGATTATGGAACTTAAGCGCGGGATACATGCTGACTGGCTCTTTACATTCATATTGCACGTAAAGCTCCAAGTGATCTTGCAAGTTTTCCCCCACACCCGGCAGGTGGTGGACAGGCTTGATCCCCAAGTTTTTCAACATGGTTTCGTCACCCACGCCAGATAGTTGCAGTAGTTTGGGCGAGTTAATTGCGCCACCACAGCTAATGATTTCCGTACCATAGGCGGTTTTCTTCCGACCCCACTTGCGGTATTCCACCCCGATCGCGGTTTTATTTTCGAACAGCACTTTGTCTGTTGTCGCACCGGTGATCACCGTGAGATTTTTGCGGTTCATCACGGGGTGTAGATACGCCCGCGCCGCACTGTGGCGACGGCCTCGATAGATGTTTTGGTCGAAAATACCAAACCCTTCTTGCTGATAACCGTTTACGTCGTCTGTCAACGGATAACCCGCTTGCTGCGTCGCATCAAAAAAGGCACTGAATAAAGGGTTATCACAATTTGCTGTGGTAATAGCCAAGGGGCCATTATTGCCATGGTAATCGTTTTGCCCCTGCAAGCGTGTTTCACACTTACGGAAGTACGGTAGACAGTGGGCATAGTCCCACTCTTTTAATCCATGCTCATTGGCCCACTTTTCATAATCCATCGCATTGCCGCGAATATAAATCATGCCGTTGATGCTACTGCTGCCCCCAAGCACTTTCCCGCGCGGCTGCGCGATACGGCGGTTATGCATATTCGGCTCAGGTTCAGATTCGTATAACCAGTTATAGGTACTGTCCGTGAGCAAATAGGTTAACGCCGCGGGCATGTGGATCCGAAAATCCAGCCGGTAGTCTGGCCGTCCTGCTTCGAGTAGCAGTACGTTGTTATCTGGGTTAGCACTTAAACGGTTCGCCAGAACACAGCCTGCCGAGCCCGCGCCGATAATGATATAGTCGTAATTTTGTTGCTGTCCCATAAAACCTCCAAATTTTTTCCTTCCCGTGTGCAGGGCGTCAGCCCGGAACAGTCGCAACACAGAAATAGGTGTGATTGTGTAGAGGTTTCCTTTTTGAAGTTTTTATAATTAGCTTGATGTTTGTTCATCAATGCATTGTTGTAGCAACCGATAGTGGTGGCTAATCGTCGCTTGCGCCTTAAACGGCTCCGCAGCGATAATGTGGTTAACTGTCTGTTGCCAGTTTTCCACCGTTTGGCGACGATAATCCGCCGCCTGATAAAGGGCATAATCGTGCGAGCTAAACCCTTGCTGGATAGCGTGCATCACCCATTCAAAAATCGGGTTGCCGGACATCGCAGCAATCAGTAGGTTTAGTGCCCGATCGAGCTCTCCTAAGCGATCCRAATCCGGTGCCTTTTCAGCGGCGAGTGCCGCCAGCTCTGTGACGCTTTCACTGAGCTGTCGTTTTTGCGACTCAGTACCACGACTAATAGCGAGCAACACCAAGCTTTGATCGACCGTTTCACGAAACTCTGCGACCTTGTCCGCTTGAACATGGCTTTGCTTTAGAAACAGCGCCAGTGATTCACTGATGTTATGCACATCAACCTGACGCACGACCGCCCCACCTTTTTGGCCTTTACGGATCTCAATTAAGCCTTTTTGTTTGAGTGACTGAATGGCCTCTCGCACCACACCACGGCCAGTGCCAAACTGTTGCTGCAGTTCTCGCTCACTGGGCAATTTGTCACCGGGCTTAAGTGCTTCAGACAAAATCGCTGATTCGATTTGTAATGCCACATCTTCACTCGCTCGGCCCATTTGAACCGGATGAAAAAGGCTACTGGTGGATGTTGTCATGGTTACCTCTTCGCTTTTGGTAGTACCAAACTAGCAAATTTTTGCATTAACAGTCAAATTAAGACGGATATCTTGGATTTGGTCGTACCATTTAAGTGTTAGTCGCTAATTATCAATAGTTTGATTTTAAAGTAAAAAATAAAAATCCCGCTCAGCATATGCCAGAGCGGGATTTCTTTGGAGGAAATGAAATTTTTATCTTTGGTAAACCATTCGCCACTCTCGTTCACCGGTGTGTGGATCAGTCTGTGCTCTATCGGCCTGGAAACCATGACGCAAATAAAATGCATAGCTGGCATGGTTTTTTTGGTAAACCGTCAAATCAATGTAGTTTTGTTGTTGCTGCGCATGCCTTAGCAACTGGCTGCCCACGCCTTGCCCCTGCTTCTTCGGCGCAACAAAGATCGCTGCCAATGTTTGACCATGCATCGCGTAGAACCCCTCGATGGCTCCATCTCGCTCCATCACCCACACTTCTGCCATCGGCAAATAAGCTGATCGCATGGCTTCGCGCTGCTGATACCAAAAATCGTCATCAATAAAGTCATGCGCTTTTAATGATGCGTTCAACCAGATATCAAGTACCGCATCAGTGTCTGCCGGACGCATACGGCGCAAACTATGTGGCGAGTTTGGGGTGGGTATCATGGCGCCTCCTGATTATCGGCCTGACAGCAGTGCAGGATTGGTCACTCGGTTCCTTACACCATGAGCATGGCGCTCATCAAATACATTGGCATGACACCAACGCTGCACACTAGCAATATCAACTTTTTTAACATGTGGACGGACACGCCATGTGACTTGGTAAGGAGAGCCTTTTTGGTTATAGCCAGGGCCCGTGGTTGACCCTAAGTAAGTGACAGGGTTACCGCTGTCTTCTGGTAAATTGATCGCTTGGTAACGCCCTTTACGTTGACCAACTTTAGCAAGCTGAGAGAAATCACGCGCGTTAGGATCATTCACCACCACCAATACCTGCGCTTCAACACGTAACTGCGGGTTACGCGTCGCCTCACTCAAGCATGCGCCCAGTGTTGGCCCCGGCGCCACAGACGCTGAGCTATACACATAGTGAAGCTCCAGCGTATCTCCGACGTTGACACCTTGATGCTTACTGGCACAGACAGGCTGGTCGTAAGACGCGCGTTCACTATCCGATAAAGCGCCTGAATAAAGATAGCCGCTGTGATAGCCGTGACCGTCCCCAGCCCCTGCAAAACGCGTAAACTCTCCGCCTTTATGCTCAGCGTTTTTATGGAAGTGGATATTACAGAGGTTCATCGCTTGCGCTGGCGGTGCGTAATTAAATCGCTGAGGGTTGGTGCCGTGGATGGCATCAATATCACGCGGTGATTGCGGGCCAAACCCTTTACCTTGTGTGGCACGCTCAAGCGCGTCACGCTGCTTAGTTATCGCGTCGTTCACCTCGGAGGCCGCTAACGATGTAGAGGCGACGAGCATTCCTAACGACAAGGTGGCAAGAGAGAGTAACGTTTTCATAGGTCTTTCTATTGTCAGTGAAAACTCGCGAGTCTATTCGCACTTAACGCCAGTATATTGATCTCTCTCGTAAAAACGTGTGTATCGATTAGGTCGGAGAATAATTTTGGAATCGCCCTCACTTTAAAATCAGTAAAAGCAGATAGTTGCGCACAGCAGTGAGAGAAAGCGCCATGTCGTGTGCGTGGCGACACAATAGTGCCCGACTATCCCAGTCCTGATGTGTAAAGGGTCAGTGTATCCGTTAGTTGAGCGCTTTCGTCATAAAGTACAAAGCATGTTCCAAAGGGTAATCATCCAATGTCATCTGGCATTGATAACCATGCTTTTCGTAGAAGGGTTTAGCTTGAAAGCTTAGCGTATCAACGAACGCCATTTTACAGCCCATCTCCTTGGCGTACTCTTCCAAGTTACTTAACAAGTGACTCCCCACATGACGGTGACGAAAGGCATCATCGACCCAAAGGTATTTAATCAATAGCCATTGTCCCCATGTATTCGCCACAACGCCACCGATACGCTCATCGTTATCATTGTAGGCATAGCCGGCAAGAGAGCCTTCAGGAAGGCCAGCTAAAAACGGGGCATTGCTTTGCTGTAGCTGTTGGCGAATGGCGGTAATATCATCGTCGCTCGGGCTCGCGTCCATGCGGTATTTCATCGAATTAGCTATCCATACTGTTCAACACAGCAACGAGTATGCCTTGGGTGGCATGGTTTGTCTGTGCCCATGCGCACCCTATTGACGCTTACTCGTGAAGGATAGGCTTCGCAGCCACAGAGCACTGAGTGGTGACCGTGAGTTTAGGCCAATGTGTAAGCCATTGCTTGTCATCAAGGCGCTGCTGAAACACCTGCCATGGACGTGCGGGGTTATGGCTAAGCTTCAATTCAAACAAAGACTGAACCCCAAAGGCAGCGATAACTTCGCAACGTTGGTTCATATCAAGGCGAACAGCAATCGCGGTTTCTTTCTCTGGCCAAAAGCGCATCGCATCCAATGTACTTGCGTAAGGAGGATCTTGATGTTTCTCGTGCATTCGCGCCTGGTTACGCACCTGCCAGGTCATTTCTGGCATGGTCTTTTGCAGTAGCTGCTCTAAATATTGTTCGCGTTCTGCACTGGTATCTTCAGGATCGTAGAAGACAACATCGATATCATTGAGCGCACTCGGGGAATATTTGTGCAACGCATCCCAAACCAGATTCCGGATAAATCCGGCAGCAATATAACACTGAGGGAGGTTTAAAGCTTGAACACAGCGAAGTGCACGCATTCTTACCGGATCAGCCTCAATCAAGTCAATCAAGGCACGCCGATAGGTTTTCTGACATAAAAAGAACTGGTGCTGGTGACGTTTACGGATCCGACGGCGCTTCATGGATTAACCACCGCGGCGGATGTGTTCGAATATTTCGCGTGATACATGGTAGTTGTACTGCCTGGCAATCTTCTGGGCAAAAAACAGCTGTGGTAATTCAAATAGCACTAAACCCGCCAAAATCAAACCAAAATAAGGCTGATTCAGTACTAAGCCGATAATGGCGATAACCAACAGCACACATTCTACGACAAACAACCCATACTTTCGCAAGTAAAGATGATGTATCCCCCCTAAGAACCCCCAATTTAGCGCCGCATAAGTATCGGGATCTTTAAGCTGTCTTGATTGCTCGGCAAAAAAGCGTTTTTTCTGGCTTTGGGTTAAGCCATTTACCTGCTGCTTGAGCTCGGTCTCTTGTGCTTCTAGCGCTTCTATAGGTTGGGTAAAACGCATTACGGCACCTCGTCGTGAATTTTCTCTCGCGCATCGGGGTTGTTGCAGCGGCGAATACGCGCCAAACCAAGTTGCCAGCCTCGAATGGCCCCGTACTTCTCGATGGCTTGGCGAGTGTACTCCGAGCACGTAGGCTCAAAGTTACACTCAATATTGAACAGTTTCTTTGATCCACCTTTTGCTTGATAGTGGTGGATCAAAGAGAGCGACAAATACTTGAGCATTAGCGGCCCAAAGTCACGATCACCGCTTCACGTTGCCAAAATAGCATATAACGTTTTTTTTCAATCACTTGAAAAACAACCTGCCAACCGTCTTGTGCGTACTGGTTTAGCTCTGCCTCCAAGCGCTGCAACGGCAAGCCGCTCGAGCCGAGTAGTAAGGTGCCGCAGCCTCCCTCTACAATGTGTACAACCTTATATTCGGTAAACTTACTCATCTATTGTCCTCACCTTGGATGGTATATCTGTCCAGATGACAGTTGCCCGTCATCTTTTAGAAAAAGCCTGAATATTCTCTGAGAAAAATGGTTTCGGTTCAAAACGTTATTACTCGTCAGCAAAACTTTTGAAGCCAGTTCACGTTCGTGTATCACGTTGCCCTTTATTCAACCAAAGGATTGAGTTTGGCGGTGAGCACATGATCTTGCCAGCGGCCATTGATTTTGAGGTAACGGCGCGCATAGCCTTCGCGCTCAAACCCCAGCTTGGTAAGTAGCCGCTCACTGCGGGTATTGTCGGGCATATAATTGGCCATTATGCGGTGCAATCCAACCTGCTCAAACACAAAACGGATACCTGCTTGGATGGCTTCGTGCATATAACCCTGCCCTTCATAACGTTTGTCAGCGGCATAACCTAACAGGCACGCTTGAAAGACGCCGTGGATCACGTTGGTAAAATTGCACACCCCTATCACATCGTCCCGTTCATGATGCAAAATCACAAACTTGAAGGCTTGCTGGTGTTGAAACAAGTCCTTCGCTTCTTGCAGCGCGCGATGCCAATAGTCTTCGCGGTAAAATGCGGCAGGGCGTATGGGCTCCCATGGGGAAAGGTGGGCACGATTTCGTTGATAAAACTGCGCCATCATGTCGGCTTTTTCTGGGGGAAGTAAAACCAGTCTCGTCCTTGGCGTGCTTAGCACGTGAGCCTCCTTGCATCGGTTCGCGCGACGGACAGTACCAACATCTATCGCAAAAAATGCCGCCCTTGCGGCGGC
The DNA here is from genome assembly GCF_001995695.1 of Salinivibrio sp. ML290. Lineage (NCBI taxonomy): Bacteria > Pseudomonadati > Pseudomonadota > Gammaproteobacteria > Vibrionales > Vibrionaceae > Salinivibrio > Salinivibrio sp. ML290. The sequence continues at coordinate 89,676 of NZ_MUEY01000014.1, forward strand.
ATCAGAGATTACCAGATATTCACCCGCTGATCTTCGGGTAAATACATACCGTCACCTTCTTTAATATCAAAGGCTTCATAGAATGCAGGCACATTGCGCGGCGCACCGAGTACTCGGTATTTCGGTGGCGCATGTGGGCCCAGCGACACACGCTCACGCAGGGCATCTTCACGCATCTTCATTTTCCAAATCTGTCCCCAACTGAGGAAGAATCGCTGCTCGCCGGTATACCCGTCCATCACTGGAGAGGGTTCTCCGTGCAACGATTTTTGATAGGCGCGGAAGGCGGTGGTCAAGCCGACTAAATCACCAATGTTCTCACCCAAAGACACTTTGCCGTCAATGAACAAGCCCGGTAATGGTTCAAACTGGCTAAATTGCTCGGCCAGCTTTTGGGTGCGTGCATCAAAGCGCGCGCGATCCTCATCTGTCCACCAGTTTGATAGGTTGCCATCGCCATCATAACGTGAGCCCTGATCATCAAAACCGTGCCCCATTTCATGACCAATCACCGCGCCGATACCGCCGTAGTTCACGGCATCATCCGCATTCATATCAAAAAACGGTGGTTGTAAGATCCCGGCGGGGAACACAATCTCATTGGCAGTTGGGCTGTAATAGGCGTTGACCGTTTGCGGGGTCATACCCCACTCTTTGCGATCAACGGGCGCACCAATCCGCGACAACATATCTTGATAGCCCCAGCGTGCGGCACGTTTGCTGTTGCCAATCAAGTCATCGGCGTTGATGGTCAGCGCGCTGTAATCTTCCCATTGCTCTGGATAGCCGATTTTAGGCGTGAATTTACTCAGCTTATCCAATGCTTTCGCTTTGGTTTCATCGCTCATCCACGCTAATGATTCAATCGAGTCTTTAAACGCGGCACGCAGGTTATCAATCATGGTTTCCATACGCGCTTTGGCTTGCGGAGGGAAGTAGCGGGCGACATATTCTTGGCCAAGCGCTTCACCCAATACCCCTTCGGTGGCTTGCACGCCGCGCTTCCAGCGGTCACGCTGCTCAGGAATGCCGTTAAGGGTTTTGGAATAGAACGCAAATTGACGTTCAACCAGCTCATGATTTAGGCGCGGCGCAAACGCATTGAGCGTGCGAATAGTTAGATAATCTTGCCACGCTTGCTGGCTGGTTTGCTCAAACGCCTGCCCTAACGCCTCAAAATAAGACGGCATGCGCACCACAACCTCATCGGCTTTGTCGATACCCGCGCGTTTGGCAAAGCGTGCATAATCAAACCCGCCCATTAACTGGTTGAGCGCCTCAATGGGCATTTTGTTGTAGGTGGCTTGCGCGTCACGGCGTTTAGCGCGTGTCCAATGGTGCTCTGCCAGTGTCTTTTCCAGCTGATAAATCCGATCCGCGCGTTGTTTAGCCTGATCGTAGCCCGCTAAGCGCAGCATGTCTTCGAGATAGCGTTTATAAGCGGTGCGGATACGCTCAGCGTCCTCGGTGTCTCGGAAATAATAGTCTCTATCCGGCAAGCCCAACCCGCTTTGGCTCAGATACAGAGCGTTATAGTCAGGGTTTTTCGCATCGGCCCACGCATAAAAACTAAACGGGATCCCAACGCCAACTTGTCGCAAATCGGCCATCGCATAAATCAACGCAGGCTTCGAGGAAATCGCCGCAATACGATCAAGCTCAGGTTTGATTGGCGTGACCCCCAAGGCATCAATTTTATCTTGATCCATATAGCTAAGATAAAAATCACGCAGCTTTTGCTCGTTGGAGCCCGGCTTGAGATCATCACGCGCCACCAGCTCATCAATAATGCCTTTCAGACGCTTTTCATTTTCTTCAGTCAAGATACGGAACGCACCATAGCTGGACATATCACTGGGGATTTGGGTTTGGTCGTACCAAGTGCCATTGACGTGACGAAATAAGTTATCTTGCGGGCGAACCGATCGATCAAAATCTTGTAGATACAGGCCTGATTCGCGCTGCACCTCAGCGTGTGTGGTGTCAGCAGCGTATACCTGGCCAGGCACCAGGCTCATCACGCCTAGTGCAAGCGCGACACCCATCGCGGCTCGCTTACATCGCACTCGATTGACTGATTTATTTTTCATCATTCGTTTACCTAATTCCTTCCATAACATGGCTCAAGCGACTTAATCTTGTCGATTCCCGAAAAGACATGCGCTGTTCACGACGTAAGGTCTCGATAGAGAACCACACAGTGATAATCACGCCCCTCGTCTTGCTCTGGTTCAAAATGGGTAATACGACAGAACCCCTGCTGATACCAGAATCGAAACGCGTGAATGTTTTCAGCGTAAACATTCACCCCCATGCGTCGATAGTCTCCATAAGCTTGCACGGTTTCAATTGCGCTCGCAACCGCTTCGCTGCCATAGCCATGTTTTTGATATCTTGGAGAAATAGTGAGCATGGGGAGCCAAACACTCTGTGCGTCGGGCGCATTGAGCGAGATTTGTAGATAGCCAATATCTTTACCGTCATGGGTCTGAATGCGACGAAGGTAAAAGGCCTCTTCTACGTCGGGCGCCTTTTTCTCCGCACTGTCGGCAATTAATGATTGGTAGGTGGATAACGACCAAGGTTTAAACGTGGGATCTTGATATTGCAGATGCTGATTTTGCTCAAACAGCGCTTTAACGCGCTTTGCATCACTGTACTCAAACGCACTAAAACACAAACGCTTGGAGCGCCATGCGGCTGGAAACATGTTTAATTCCTATTTTATCAGCGCATACATTGATTGATATCGCGCTTAACGACCTAACCTCACAGCATATTACGCGTTTCGCTGCCAGTGGTAATCCATTTGCTTGGCAACGCGCAAAGCGAGAGCGTCACTGTGCAGATCAGCCACCAGCTGCAAACTCATATCAATACCCGCAGATATGCCCGCGGAGGTAAGATATTTTCCATCCCTCACCCAGCGCTTACCTGGTACAACGCTTAATGGCGGATAGGCACGGCTGAGGTCGTCCATATCTTCCCAATGTGTGATCACTTTTCGACCATCGAGTAGCCCGGCCTCTGCCAGTATGAACGCCCCCGTACAGACAGAGGCCGTACATTGAGTGATCGCATCTTGTTGCTTCACCCAATCGATCACCGACGGGTTCGTGACTTGCTCATGGTGAACGCCGCCGACAACCAGCAGCACATCCAGTGTGGGATGATTGGCGAGATGATAATCCGGCACGATACGCAAACCGCCGCGCGCGAGCAAAGGTGAGTCTTGTTCAGCAATCAGTCCAACCTGCCAACTGTCCGCGCCCAAACGTTTTGCGGTGCTAAATACTTCAAAAGGTCCGGCAAAATCGAGCACCTCTGCGTGCTCATACACATAAATACCAATATTCATCGTTTGTCCTTACATCCATGTAAGTTTAAGATTTTACTAAGCGCTCTGTTTTAAATACTTCTTCACCTTTCTTAAGGCCATTTGTCGTTTTAATGGCGAGAGATAATCGATAAAAAGGTTTCCAGATAAGTGGTCGATTTCGTGCTGCAAAACAATGGCAAGAAAATCATCGCGCTCTATCGTGATCGATTGACCATTGCGATCAAGGGCCGACACCACAACAGACGAGTATCGCTCGACATCTGCATAATAGCCGGGCACGGATAAACAACCCTCCTGACCAATGGCTTTGTCAACGCCAGATACAACCACCGGATTAATGAGCACTAAAGGGTCATCCCGGCGTTCAGAAATATCGATGACGACAATCGCCTCTTTACGACCCACTTGCGTGGCAGCCAATCCAATACCGTTGTCAGTGGCATACAACGTCTCAAGCATATCATCAATCAACGTCTGTACGGCGGTAATATCCGTGACTGGCTCTGCTTTTATGGCCAGCCTTGGATCTGGCGCGGTAATGATTTCTAACATACGGGCTATCTATTTCACAGGTTAAGGGTGAGGAGGAATAAACTTATCAAAGCGGCTCTCCATACAGGCACTGATATCGGTGGTAATAAACTCCCCCTGATAATACAAACTGAAAATGGTGGCCGGTGAAGGACATGCTTGTGCTTGGCTCAATGTCTCTAAATGATGCACTTCAAGCGGGATACCACGCTGCGCGCAGCTTTGTTGTAGCGAGTTCAGCACATGGTATTCCGCATAAGGACAACGATGGGAGTAATACACCACACACCCTTCGGTTGATACATTGGCGGTATGGACCGATGTCCGAAATTGCGGTATTTCAGCTGCATCATTCAGCGGATAATACAACAGCACAAAGCCATTAGGGGCTTCATCCGCCACGTTGAAGCCTTGGCCTTTTAACCATTTTGTATCGCTCATAAAGTGGTATTTCTTTTTACCGACCACGGCGACTAGGCCTTGCTTATTTTGCTGTTTAGCCGCTTCAATGGCGTCAGCTAACAGTTGCTTGCCGTGTCCATGCCCTTTGTATTTCCCAGAGACCCAAAAGCAACCCAATGCCAGATAACCATTCGCTTGTATGGGCTGCCAAGCTGTCTCTGCTGGGCCATATTCGATAAAGACTTTAGCGCGTTCATCTAAACGGCGAAAACGGTATCCATGCTGATACTCTTGCTTTAGCCACTGCTTTTTCGCCTGATAGCTGGCTTGGCACTTTTTATCCGAGAACGCACAGCAGATATGCGCATCATCCAAGGTTTCTGGGGTTAAGGTTAAGTAGGCCATATTCACCTCCACACAGGTGTATTGATGGTATACCTTTTAACCTACCGTAACCGCATGGGTGATGACTCCACGTTGGTCACAAAGCCATCAATTTTATGACGACATGACCGAGAGCCTCAGCTCTACCTCTCTAAGACGCTGAAAAAGCGGCAAAGTAGCTGCTCACACTTTTCTGTTTTTCGAAAAAATAAAGTTTTTAATATGGTGGCTACGTTTCGGCCTCTCCAGAGACACTCCGATGGATGATAACGCTCGGCAATTACTTGACCACCTATGCCACGGCTATAACCAATTAGCCCAACGTCACCAGACGCGTGCTTTTCCAGAGCTCTCCACCGCTATAAAGCACCCGCTCGGCTATTGCCTTATCCACTGCCCTATTGGTAGCCAGCGATTCGCGATTGTTTCGCTACAATTTGCCCCCAGCGTTCGCGGCCAAGGGGTGCTGACGGCGTTTATCGACTATATTCAAGCGCATCCKCATCACTATCGTGGCGTTGAGGTTGCGACGATCCAGAACCCGAGCCTGGCAAAACGGTTGCTGGCTCTGGGTTGGCGATATAAATCTGTCCTGACAAAGCTATTTCGCGCCAATACGCCCACCTTGATTACTGATTTTTAATTAAAATACGGAAGTTTTTACGTAGGTGGGTTCCTATTATTGCGAGCGTTTGCCAACCCTGAATGGCTTGTCCATCGCTTTTATCAAAGGTTGTTCTCATCGACGCCGAGCTCAGCTCGTTTCGCTTTGCTCAAACCCTGACAAACAAGCTGATACGATTGCGCCACATAGTACTTTAAGTCTTCATCAAGCTCCCCGGTCGTGTGAGTTTGTTGAATCCATTTCATACCCCGGTTAGCAAAATACGGCGCCGGTACGTAACCTTCAAGATCGCACAAAAAGGCATAATTTATTGGCGAGGTTTTAAAGGTAAACGCTGGTTGACCGCTTTTACTGCTGGTGCCAATGGCGAAGACTTTCCCACCCACTTTCCAGACGTCTGAGTTACCCCATTGCACCACATGTGTCGCGGCCGTAAACGCGCTGCAATACTGATTAAATGTAGAATGATCCAAGCAGTTCTCCTTTCAACAAGCACACACAGTATTAGGCAGTTTAGACAGGCTTCGTCATCACAAACGGTGTAATACGAGCAACGCCTTTTAGCGCGAGTGCGAACGAACAACGTACTGCATTCTAGGCGTTTTGAGACGTAAAAGGGGACTTTTTCTTACACCCGCCATGACAGTTGTGTATACCTCTACTACCTTTTTTAGACGGTAATGCCTAAAAGCACCTTGAAAGGGTGCATTTCTGGGCAGGTTAGGTCTAATAAAAATAACCATAATAGGGGAAGCGACATGAAAGAGAGAGTCTCCTCAGGTATTCCTGGGCTAGATCAAATCCTTAACGGTGGCCTCCTCCCTTCAACAGCGGTATTGGTGAGAGGTGGACCAGGTTTAGGTAAAACGACAACAGGCTTACAGTTTCTCTCTGCGGCGTCACAAGAAGGCGAGAGTCTATTTATTGGCTTTCAAGAGGCCGAGGAGCAGCTCAAAACTAACGCGACAGCGATTGGCATTGATGTCTCAAACATTACCTTTCTCAGCTTGGCCCCAGACGACAGCTTTTTTAAAGAGCACGAGTCGTACGACATATTCGCCTCCACCGATGTTGAGCATGAGCCGGTCACTAAAGCCATCGTCGACACCATTGAGGCACTTAAACCCACGCGTGTTTTTGTCGACTCCTTTACGCACCTGCGCTTTCTTACTGCGGATGTTTTTCAATACCGCAAAGAGGTTCTGTCGTTCATCAACTATTTAACCGAGCGAGGCGCCACCGTGTTGTTCACGTCCGAGCACAGTGATTCCTCACCCGATGATGATTTAAGGTTCTTATCCGATGGCGTTATCTCGCTAAAACAAACCCCGATGGGACAAGAAATCTGTGTTGAGAAATTCCGCGGGTCTGACTTTTTAAAAGGCAGCCATCAGATGCGCAATGGCGCTCACGGGGTTGAGGTGTTCCCGCGGCCACTTCCACCCAATGAAGAGCTGGTACCAGGGCGGTTTGAACCCATTTCGACGGGCATTGCGTCTATCGATAACCTGCTTGGCGGTGGGCTAGAGATGGGAACTGTCACCATGATCACCGGCCCCTCAGGCATTGGTAAATCCACCTTGAGCAGTTGCATTGCGGAGCAATTCAGCCATAGCTTGGGTCATGTCAATATTTACCTGTTCGAAGAGGAGATCTCCTCATATCTCCACCGGGCACGACAACTCAATATCGCCCTGCAACACCAGGCGGAGGCCGAACGTTTAACCATCGAACAAATCGAGCCTTTGCAATATTTAGCCGATGAGTTTGCCTCTAAGGTGTACAAAGATGTTGTTCAAAATAACACTCGCTTGGTGGTGCTTGATAGTACGGCAGGATTCAAAATGACATTGCGCGAGGAATCGATTCAAAACCGTTTACATGCCCTCGCAAAAGGCTTATCGAGAATCAATGTCTCGGTGATTCTAGTAAATGAAACATTTGCACTTTATGGCGAAGACAGCATTTCTGAAAAAGGGATCAGCTACTTATCGGACACTATTATCTCGCTGTCTTATTACGCGGACGATACCACGCACTCGCAGATCTCGGTGATGAAGAAACGGTTGAGTGATTTTGATCGCAAGCCTCATCAGTATCTGATCGGCCCCGATAAAGTGCAGGCAGTGGCTGTTTGATCAAGAGGTATGTGAGGTGACCAATAAAAGCGCAGCGTCATTAACTGTTTTTTTGTGCGTGAAATCACCGGGCAACCGAAAAGTGTTGGCCGCTTCTCTTGAAGAGGCGGGTTACCATTGTCGTCCTTTAGTTAACGAAGCCGACATGGAGGCGGCAGCAGCGGTTGGCGGTAAAAAACTAGCCCTAGTCGATACCAGCGGCTTTGGTAGCAATGTGTGGCGCTTATGCGAAAAGCTACAGCAGATGAACACCGCGTTTATTGTTCTCTCTCCACAGGAAATGCTGACAAGTTCCAGCCAAGCCACTCAATATGGCGCGGTCAGCATCATACAAAAACCTGTCGCCAAAAAGGCCTTAATGCAGCTCGTTGCTGGTTTCACGGGTGAGGAGTAAAGATGACCGGTACGGTGAGAACATTCCCAACAATGGTAAGCCCCGAAAAGAAAGCAAAACGCACAGATGATGGGTTCCAACGTATTCAGGGGGCCAAAATATTGTTGGCTATCCATAACCCTAACAATTTAGCGTTACTGCGAGACCAATTGAACAGCGACTTTCAGCTTTATGAAAGCCCCAGTGATATAGGTCATATCGAGTTCGACCTCGCGATCATCGATACACAATCGTACGATCAGTACCAACAGGCGTTGCAAGACAAGAAGAATCGGTGCGAGCCCACCCTGCTACCTGTGATGCTGATGCTTCCTAAGCGCGACCTCAGGCATAACCTTCGCCCCTATTTAGCACTGATTGACGAATTCATCACCATGCCCGTTGACAAGGTAGAGTTTATGGAACGGGTCGTCATGCTATTAAGGGCGCGTTTTTTAGCCGTCGATCAGCGTGATAAACTTTATTATCTCGCCACCCATGACAGAATCACTGGACTCGCTAACGAGCAGCGGTGCCTTGAACATGTCACCGACACCATTCTCGCGGCGTCTGTGTTAAATAAATCGGTTTATGTGATTGTTTTTTCAATTAACCTAGAGCAGGTTTTTAAGTCTTTCGGTCACTCGGGTCTCGACCAATCCGCAGTGATATGCTCGCAACGAGCGCTTAACACCCTCACCGAACACGATAAACTTTTCCGCCTGACCACAGATACTTGGTGCCTAGTGACAGCCCCTAGCCACAATAACTTGACGCATACGTTATTCGTGTGCCAGCAACTGGTTAATGCCATGAGTGAACCGATTCTCATCGAGCATGATCTGATCCATTTAGACACTGCTATTGGTGTCAGTAGTTACCCAGACGATGCGGTCAATACACGCCAAGTCTTGGATGCCGCCATTAACGCCATTGATCCAACACAGACAAGTGTCCCCAACTTCTATTCCAAACGGCTCCAAAAGGATGCTCTACGCTATATTCGAACCGAAACACTGTTGCGACAAGCTATTGGCAAAGAGCAATTTGAACTTTGGTATCAACCGCAAATAGATTTCGCCTCTGGAGAGGTAAAAAGTGTTGAGGCGTTAGTTCGGTGGCGGTTGCCTAATGGTAACCTCGTCTCACCAGGGGATTTCATTCCGATAGCAGAGAAGACGGGGCTCATTACACAAATCGACCGGTGGGTGATCATGGAAGCGTGTGAAACCATGGCACGCTGGAAAGAACAAGCGCTGTCTATTGAGCGCATAGCGGTCAATGTCACGGCGTGCGATGTAGAAGAGGATGATTTTGTTAGCTTTATTGATGAAATTCTGAAAAAAAATCACATTCCCCCGCCTAACTTGGAGCTGGAGATAACCGAGGGAGTCTTTTTCCACTCAAGGTCACAAAACCTTGAAAAGCTTAGCCACCTCCGTAAGCGCGGGATCAGCATCGCTGTTGATGATTTTGGCACCGGTTATTCCTCGCTAAGTTACTTGCACACGTTGCCAATCTCGACGCTTAAAATCGATCGCGCATTTATAGATAGCATCTTAACCAGTGAAAATGACGTTGCCATCACTGAAAGCATTCTCTGGCTAGCAAAAACCTTTAAGCTGCAGACGGTTGCTGAAGGGATCGAGACTGTCGAACAAGCCGGATATTTGAAAAAGCTAGGGGTCGATATTGCCCAGGGCTTTTATTACGCCAAGCCGATGCCGGAAGCGCAATTTTTAGCCTGGCTGGCTACTCAACAAAACGCTGAGCGTGTTGAACAAAGACAAAGCGAAATATCATAAGTAATACCATCGCCACCGGCGATTGATAGCCGCTCACCCTTCTCGATTATAGCGCCCCAGCAAGCCTTTTAAGGTAGGTTTTAGCTAATTCGTGTTGCCCACGGCTCAACCATTTAATGCAATCAAACAGCTCCCAAATCAGCCCTTCATCCCCGCTGGTGTAAACAGGAAAGTCTCGTGCTTAGGGGCTGGCTCATCCGTCACTCGCGCGGGAGCGATGTCTGCTTTATCAAATAAAACAATAAAGGGCTGCGCGGAGCGCAACGGCTGTTGGGCTTACTTAAAGCAAACTTCCGCCCAGCGTGCTAGGCCTGCGGTGACTGAGCCAAAGTAGTCGCCACTCACCACAGGAATGTTCGGCAGCTCTGCTTGTACAGCTTCCCGTAAGAAGGGCGAGCGCGCTGAGCCTCCTGTCATAAAAATCACGTCAGGCTTTACACCGGCCTGAGCGACCACATCGTGCACTAAGGCGATCATCTTACGTTTGGGCGCCTCAATCGCATCAATCATGTTATCGCGCGATATATCAACGTCCACGCGCTCGGAGAATAGTTGAATACCCGCTCGGTATGCGGCTTGATCCGACAACGCAATCTTTGCCTCTTCCGCACGACGGACAATGTTGTAACCCAGTGACTCGTAATACACCTCCAGCAAACGGGCCAGTTTATGTGGCTCTTGCGCTTGCTTGTGCAGCCCTTTGAGCACCGCCAAGTTTTCAAACGCATAGAAATCGTTTTGCGCTTGTACGTTGTTAATCGCGATAGGGTTGGAAAACTGCGTAATCGGCATCTCAATGCCAGACTCCATTTTGCTGCCCATTCCAAACGGAAACATCATTTGTTTGAATGCCAACGCAATATCTAGGTCATTACCGCCAATACGCTGGCCTTTGTGCGCTAATAAACTTGTACTGCGATCGCGACTACCGCGCCATGATGGACCCATCTCAATCAACGAACAGTCTGTGGTCCCCCCTCCGATATCGACCACCAGAACGATTTGATCTTCGCTCAGCGTCGCTTCATAGTCCAGACCGGCAGCGACTGGCTCAAACTGAAATTCAACCTGTTTAAAGCCCGCCCGCTTAGCCGCATTGAGCAAAATACCCTCGGCTTGGTGGTTTGCCGTCTCGCCTCCACGGCCTTGAAAATTGATCGGTCGACCAATCACCGCATCATGAATACTCTGTTGGGCTTGGTGTTCGGCTTGGGTTTTGATGTTATCCATCATTGCGCATACGAGATCTTCAAAAAACCGAAGCTGGGCATCACGTAAACCTGACGCACCAAGGAAAGATTTAGGCGATTTCACGTAGTACATATCGCGCGGATCATCGAGATAGCGGTCGAGCGCCGCTTGACCAAACGCCATGTCCTCCACCTCAAGTTCAATGCTTTCCTCTCGGTTTACATGGATGGCGCGACGTACCACCTGCTCGCCAATCGTATCTAGCGGCTTGATGCCACGGTGACGAAACAAATACTCAGACACCGATTCGCGCGTAGGTGCGGCAAGGGAGGAAGGAATAAACGTGCTGTCCCCTTCTAGACGCAACAGCGTCGGCTGACCGTTTTCAATCTTCGCCACCGAGCAATTTGCTGTACCATAGTCAAAGCCGATATACATAAATGCCCCTCACCGCAGAAAAGGTCGGCAATGCTACCTCAACCGTGGCGGGATTTCTAATATCAGAGCGACGAAGCCAGTCTGGCTGTCTGGGCCCGTGCCCCACTACCCATTGTCATCTTGGTGAACCCGAGTTACACCTTTTCGACAAAATAGGCCATGATTTTTGCAGTCGTCATAAATTATTTTCCACCATTTCTCTGATGGTTCTTGCCTTAACAAAATGATCTAACTGATGGGTCTGTATCCACCAGGTTGCGGCTTCCATCAACTGCTCTGGATCGTCATTTTTGTTTTTGAAGAACGCATAAAATGACACACCGACATTCTCACCTTTCGCTTTGATCTTTTGTTCACATACCGCCAGGATTTTCGCTCTCAGCTCCGCTCTCATACGCCCCTACTCTATCCTTAAATGAATAAGTTCTGCTCTAATTCTAAAAGGCGCTTTTTCAGTGACAGACCGCCACCATAGCCAATAAGCTCCCCTTGGGTGCCGATAACCCTGTGGCAAGGAATGATAATCGCCAACCCATTTGCCCCATTAGCATTGCCAACCGCACGTACTGCGGCTTCATTACCAATCGATACTGCCAACTCTTGATACGTTACCCTGTCACCGTATTCAATGTTGCTTAATGCATTCCATACCGACCGTTGGAAATCGGTACCCGCCAAGAGTAAAGGCAAATCGAAAGTTTTTCGCTCACCCAAAAAATATTCCTCGAGTTGAGCTTGAGTAGCCGCTAAAACATCATCGCTCTTTTCTACAAACTCAGCGTTAAGAATCCGTTTAATGCGCTCATCAACAGCGGTAGTGTTCAAAAGTCTGTGTCACTCCTATAGTTAACCCTCAACAGGGAGTGATACATCAATGTCCGACAAATACGAAATTGATATTCAAGCTTTTGCTAAGGCACTGCAATCTGGACAAGACCTCAACGGGAAAGATGGACTGCTAACGCCGTTGATTAAACAGATCACCGAAGCTGCTTTGGCTGCTGAGA
>NZ_MUEY01000015.1:0-90817 GCF_001995695.1 Salinivibrio sp. ML290
AGTAGGACATCGCCAGGCTTTGAATACAATTGATTAAAGCCAAGAGATATAAGTCTTTAGTCATACAGAATTGGTGCGGAGTGGTAGTTCAGTTGGTTAGAATACCGGCCTGTCACGCCGGGGGTCGCGGGTTCGAGTCCCGTCCACTCCGCCACTACTTAGAAACCCTAGCTGAAAAGCTGGGGTTTTTTGCGTTTAAGCCCCAGCATCATTGTGTTGGGGCTTTTTGTGTTTATCGCATGACATCGAGTAGGGCGTTGAGTAAAGGCTCTTTTGCGCGGGAAGCTTTACAACAAAGGCCCAGTTCGAGAGGTTGTACAATTTCTTGGCGTAATCGCTCAACCTTGTCTTTTACTGGGCTGTTATCAATCACTACATCGGGCGCGACACCAATACCACAGCCCAATGCCACCATACTGACAATCGCCTCATGGCCTGCTATTTGTGCGTAGACGTTTGGCTCGATACCTTTACTGGTAAACCATTGATCAGCGAGTTCGCGCGCTGTCCCTGCTTCGGGCAAGATTAATGGTGTGTGCTGCCAGTCAATGGCTTGTAGGTCAATGCCACTGCTGGCCATTGCCGGTGCGATAACCGACAAACTGACTGTATCAATCGGTTGAAACACCAAGCTGGATGACAAGCGTTTGGGTTTAGCGGCAATGGCAATGTCGGCGCTATTGTCTTGCACCTTCTCTTCTGCTTGGGCGGGATCGCCAGTCAGAAGCTGTAGCTCGATATTTGGGTATTGTTGACGAAACCGCGCGAGGAGCTCAGGTAAATGGCTATAGCTTGCAGTGACCGAACAAAAGAGCGTGAGCTTACCGCCGAGCAAAGAGGCATGTTCATTGATACTGGCTTTAGTCGTGTGCCAAAGCTGAAGAATATCGCGTGCGACGGGAAGCAGCGTTTTACCTGCTGGGGTGAGATCGACCGCTTTATTGGTGCGAATAAACAGCGGCTGACCGATATCTTCTTCAAGACGTTGGATGATTCGGCTCAAGGCTGAGGGGCTGACGTGCATCGCTTGTGCGGCCCGGGTGTAGCTTTTGGTGTCACAGAGATGGAGGAAGCCCGTGAGTTGCTTTGCATTCATGATTTTATTGTTGCTTTAATTGCAATGTTATATTGTGAATATATCACTTTAGGCAATATAGTGGTTAGGGTAGTATCAAAAATACGCGGTGAAAACACACCCAATCACGGATTTGAATCAATGGAGCACCCCATGGCGAACTACTTTAATACCCTGAATTTGCGTCAACAATTGGAACAATTAGGCGTATGCCGATTTATGGATCGTGACGAATTTGCCACCGAGGCCGAATTTCTCAAAGGTAAAAAAGTGGTGATTGTCGGCTGTGGTGCGCAAGGGCTCAACCAAGGCTTAAACATGCGCGACTCGGGTCTTGATGTGGCTTATGCACTGCGACAGGCTGCCATTGATGAAAAGCGTCCTTCTTATCAGAACGCGGCTGAGAATGGATTTGAAGTGGGTAGCTACCAAGATTTGATCCCACGGGCAGACTTGGTGATTAACCTTACACCAGATAAACAGCACTCCAACGTCGTCGAAACCGTGATGCCACTGATGAAAGAGGGCGCCGCGCTCGGTTACTCACATGGTTTTAATATTGTCGAAGTCGGTCAGCGTATCCGTGAAGACATTACTGTGGTTATGGTGGCACCTAAGTGTCCGGGTACCGAGGTGCGTGAAGAATATAAACGCGGCTTTGGTGTGCCGACGCTGATCGCTGTCCATCCAGAAAATGATCCTAAAGGTGAAGGCTTTGAGATTGCGAAAGCGTGGGCAGCTGCAACCGGTGGCCACCGTGCTGGCGTACTTGCCTCTTCATTCGTGGCAGAAGTGAAATCCGATCTGATGGGCGAGCAAACCATCCTGTGTGGGATGCTGCAGGCAGGCTCGGTCGTTTGCTATGAGAAAATGATCGCAGAAGGTGTTGATCCAGGTTATGCGGGTAAATTGATTCAGTATGGCTGGGAAACCATTACTGAAGCGCTAAAGTTCGGTGGCATCACTCACATGATGGATCGCTTGTCCAATCCAGCGAAAATCAAAGCCTTTGAGTTGTCGGAGTCGCTTAAAGAACTGATGCGCCCCCTCTATAACAAACACATGGACGACATCATCGCTGGCCATTTCTCCGCGACCATGATGGCCGATTGGGAAAACGGCGATAAAGACTTGTTCACATGGCGTGAAGAAACCGCACAGACCGCGTTTGAAAACTATCCCGGGTCGGATGTAAGCATCAGTGAGCAGGAATTCTTTGATAACGGCATTTTGATGGTAGCTATGGTGCGTGCAGGGGTCGAGCTTGCTTTTGAAGTCATGGTGTCATCTGGCATTATCGAAGAATCAGCGTATTACGAGTCATTGCATGAATTGCCTTTGATTGCCAATACTATTGCGCGTAAGCGCTTGTACGAAATGAACGTGGTCATTTCCGATACGGCTGAGTACGGTAACTACTTATTCGCAAACGTGGCGACACCGCTGCTGCGCGAACACTTTATGCCAACAGTGAGCGCAGATGTGATTGGTAAAGGGCTTGGAGAAACCTCTAACCAGGTCGACAACGCCACCTTAATCGAGGTCAATGACCGTATCCGCAACCACCCAATTGAGTATATCGGTGAGGAATTGCGCGGCTATATGACCGATATGAAACAAATTGCGCTCGACAAATAAAAGCGCGGATCGTTTGAGATAACGCGGAAGAGAAGCCTGGCCTGAGGGTCAGGCTTTTTTATATCTGCGTGGGTTATTCTTGGTTATCTGTCGATTGACCCACTTTTGCTTCCATGGCTTCCAGCTTGGCTTCGAGTTCTGTGAGCTTTTGACGGGTGCGCAGTAACACCTGGGTTTGTACATCAAACTCCTCACGGCTTACTACATCCAGCTTAGTCAGTTGGCCTTGGATGGCTTGGCGCACACGGCTTTCCATATCCGTGCCTAACTCTTTAACAGGCTGAGGCATGGCGTCGTGAATTTGCTTGGCCATTTGCTCAAGTTTTTTGGGGTCAAACATGGAATACTCCTTTATTAACTGTCTTTATTCTATGTAAATACGCACAGCTTGTCGAAAGGATGATAAAAGAAAAGGGCCCGAAGGCCCTTTGGGTTAGTGTGATGCGCGATAGTCTTCATCGAGCTTATCAAGTTCATCGTCTTCGACAAACACAGGCAGTGGTTTGTGCTTGCTGGCCAGGTAGGTGTAAATCACTGGCAGAACGAATAGCGTGAATAACGTACCGATAGCGAGACCCGCTACGATCACAATCCCGATGCTAAAGCGTTGCTCGGCGCCTGCGCCGGTGGCGAACATTAGCGGGATGAGGCCTGCAATCATCGCGGCAGTGGTCATTAAGATCGGACGCAGACGAATTTTGGCCGCTTCTTTTACCGCGTCCATTCGGCTGGCTTGATGATGCAGTTGCTGCTCTTTAGCCACCTCACAGATCAGAATACCGTGTTTGGTAATCAGACCTATCAAGGTTATCAACCCGACTTGTGAGTAGATGTTCATTGATGACAGCCCCCACGCGAGTGCAATTAAGGCACCACAAATCGCAAGTGGCACAGAGACCAAGATCACCAGTGGGTCGAGCAAGGATTCAAACTGAATCGCCAGTACCAGATAAATGATCGCTAAGGCGAACAAGAAGGTGGCATACAGCGCGCTGCCTTCTGTCACGTATTGGCGAGACTCACCGAGGTAATCGTGCTGATAGCCTTTAGGCAATTCTGCTGCCTTGCTTTCGAACCAATCCACCGCGGTACCCATGGTGACACCGGGCGCAGATACCGCACTGATGGTCGCAGCGTTTAGCTGATTAAAGTGCGGGAGTGAGCGAGGCTCCGCGGTGACTTCAATGTCAATCAGCGAGCCCAGCGGAATGGAATCGCCGTTGGCCGCACGAACATAGTAGCTCTCAATGGACTCAGGGTTGAGGCGATATTTACGCTCCACTTGCGGGATCACCTCATATGAGCGGCCATCAAAGTCGATACGGTTGACGTAGCCATCCGCCATCATGGTGCCAATGGTGGCGCCAATATCACGCATCGTCACGCCATATGACCCAGCTTTGTCTTTATCAATGCTGATATTCATGGTGGCCGAATCAAAGTTAAGGTTCAGCTCCGAATAGACGAAGTTCGGGCTAGATTGTACCTCGGACATAATTTCGGCGGTCACTTGATAGAGACTTTCGAAATTATTCGGGGTCGTCACCACAAATTGGATCGGCAAGCCGGAGGAGGCACCGGGCAGTTCTGGCATTTCAAAGGTGGTGACCTTCATACCCGGAATGTCTTTCACTTCGTCAGCCATGCGTTTTACCACTTCGGACTGACTGGCTTCCCGCTCACTCCAAGGCACCAGTGAGGCGATACCAAACGCTTGATTCGATTTCGGCACCCCAGAAAAGACCTGAGAAAAGGCCACTTCTGGTTGTTCGTCGAGCTTTTGGTTCACTTCCGCCATGCTGTTTTGGATGTAATCCAGGTTAGCCGTCGAGGGCGCCGTCCCCATCATGACGACCACGCCTTTATCTTCCGATGGTGCGAGTTCACTGGGGATAAAATTAAATAGCACGGGTAAAGAGGCAAAGACGATGACCGCAAAAGATACCACCACAGGACGGCGTTGCATCACCTTACTAAGAAGATGAGCATACTTGTCGGTCATTCCATCCAAGAAGCGGTGAACGGCAAGCTCAAAGCGACTTGGCTTGGCGTTGGCTTTCAGCATGGTCGAACACATTACCGGTGAGAGTGTTAATGCGACAATCCCGGAGACAAACACAGCCCCAGCAAGCGTTAACGCAAACTCTTTAAACAGCGAGCCGGTGATCCCGCCCATCATGGCGATAGGGGCATACACCGCCGCCAATGTCAGTGTCATGGAGATAACCGGCACGGCAATTTCCCGTGTACCAATAATGGCCGCGCGGAAAGGGGACTCTCCCAGCTTGATATGGCGGTCGATGTTTTCCAATACCACGATCGCATCGTCGACCACCAAGCCGATAGCCAGCACCATCGCCAGCAGGGTCATCAAGTTCAGTGAGAAGCCAATCATTTCCATCACCAGCGCCACACCAATCAGGGATAGCGGAATGGTGATAATAGGGATAATTACCGCGCGGAATGAGCCCAAGAACAGGGTGATCACCACCAACACGATCAGTGCCGCTTCAATGATGGTTTTGATCACCTCATTGATGGACTCATTGATTGCATTAGATGAGTCATACAGCACATTCATCTCGATATTGCTTGGCATGTTGCGCTCAACTTCCGGCAACATATCCATGACGTCAGCGGCAATATTGATGGGGTTAGCCGACGGGGTAGCATTGATCGCGGCGACAACCGCCTCAGAGCCATTGGCCAGTGCACGTACCCGATCATGGCTTTTCTCGAGTGAGACCTTAGCGATGTCTCCGAGGCGTACGACACGACCATCTTGGGTATCCACCACCAAGTTACTCAGTTCTTCAGGAGTGGAGACCTGGGTATCGGCACTGCCGTTATAGATCATAAAGGTACCAATCGCCTGACCGGTGGCCGACTGGTAGTTGTTGGCATCAAGCACGGACATCACGTCGGTGGCCGCCAGCTTAAATGCCGCCATTTTCTCCGGATCGAGCCACACGCGAAGGCCATACTTCACCCCGCCGTAAAGGTCGATTTTGGAAACGCCATCCACGGTAAACAGCTGAGGTTTGACCACGCGTTCGAGGTAGTCGGTGATCTGACTGGAGTCGAGCTCGGGTGAGGTAAAACCAACATACATCACCGCGGTGGTCGAACCGGTCGACATCGATACTGACGGATCTTCGGCTTCAGCGGGGAGCTGAGCACGCACCGAGTTTACCTTGGCGAGAATATCGGCCAAGGCGGCATTAGGGTCGGTATTAAGCTTCATATTGACCGTAATGGTCGAAGAACCAAGCACCGACTCTGAGGTCATAAAGTCAATATTATCAGCTTGGGCCACGGCTTGTTCGAGTGGCGTCGTAATGAAGCCCTGAATCAAGTCGGCACTGGCGCCATAATAGCTGGTTGTGATGGTGACCACGGTATTGGTCATCTCCGGGTATTCCCTGACTTGCATCTTAAATAAAGATTGCAGGCCGAGCAGCGCAATCAGAATACTGATTGACGCGGCTAGCACGGGGCGCCGGATAAAAATATCAGTAAAGCGCATCACATCCTCGTCTTACAATTGAGGTAATTGTTCTGGTGGTGTGAGAGCGTCGTTTTCGACGATTTTCACTTTGGAGCCATTGCTTAATCGCACTTGGCCGGAGGTGACGACCTGATCGCCAGGTTGCAGACCTTCGATAATGCGTGCTTGATGGCCACGACGCTCACCGACTTTGAGCACTTGTTGGAACGCGCGTTTTTCCCCTTCTTCTTCGCGGATCACGTACACACTTTCCCCGTACAAGGTGAAATTAATCGCGGTTTGATCAATCACGATTTGCTCTTCAATGGTGGGCAGAACGATATCGGCACGGGCAAACATCCCTGAGCGCAACTGACCATCGTTATTCGGGATGTTCGCTTCCACCTTGATAAGACCACTCTGGCTGTTGACCGCAGGCTCAATGGCACTGATAGAGCCGATGAATTCCTTTTCAGGATACGCGTCGACAGTAATGCGCAACGGCTGGCTCAGACGGATTTTAGAAATATCTGTTTGTGGCACGGTAAAGCGCAGCTTCATCACCGAGGTATCCTCGAGGCGAGCAATATCCGTACCTGGCTGCAAGTATTCACCTAAGAAAACATCACGCAGGCCAATCACACCATCGAAGGGTGCTTGGATATTACGACGGGCAATGGTGGCTTTCAGTGCGTTAATGTCAGCTTGTAGCGAACGATAATTGGCCTCGGCTTCATCCAGCGCTTCTTTAGAGATAGAACCTTTAGCAAACAGCCCTTGGTAGCGTTTAAACTTGGCTTCCGCCGCCGGTAGGCGCGCTTGGGTGCTGGCTAAATTGGCTTTTTCAACGCTCGAGTCGAGCTCGACCAGGTTTTGCCCACGCTCAACGGTTTGGCCAGACTCAAAATTAATCACATCGACGACACCGGCAATTTGGGTGGTTAAGGTGATCCCTTGGTTAGGCTCAACAAAACCAATGGCGTCAAGCGTTGGTGTCCAAGGCTCAGCCTCAACCGTCACCGCGGTGACTGGGTGGGTGGGCTCTGGCATGTTTGCCATATACTCTGCAATCTTTTGCTGCTTGAACAGGTTAAAGCCAATCACACTGCCAAACAGCAGCAGCGCGAGGATAACCATAAAGAAAAACCATTTTTTCATCGAAGTAAGCTCCGAACGTCGTTAGTGAAGAGAAATTGCATCCCAGCAAGCGTGGATCGCATCTGCGATAGCATGACTGTCCAGGGTTATAACACCCCGAACCTGTTTGCGAGCTAAACAAAAAGCGGGTTCGAGTCCCAAGGTGATTAATACCTCATCATCGAGGGGCTTGAGCACGCCTTGTTGCTTACCTTCTTGAAAGACTTGATAAAGGTCGGAGAAGGCATCTCGCTCCCGCTGAGCGTGTAACTGGTCGTCCCGTGGCAGCGCATCAAACTGGTCTCGAGACAATAGCAGATGATCGCGTTGTAGCATCATGGTCCAAGTATTGCGCCATAAGCGTTCAAACTGACGTTTGAGTGTTGGCTCATCCTTGACCCCTTGCTGGATATGGGTCGCACACTGCATCATCAGGTGTGAAGACAGTTGGCGAAGCAAATCATCCTTGTCTTTGAAATAGCGATAAATGGTCCCTGCAGCGACGTGTGCTTGTGTCGCCACTTGTTGCATTGAGACTTTATCGAGCCCGACCGTCGCGATTAATTGCTCGGTCGCGGCAAAGATTTGCGTACGTTTGTCCATAGATAATGCACCAAGCAATGAATGAACGTTCATTCATTTTAGAGGGTTTTTCGCGCAAATGACAAGCATAAAGTGTAGCAAGCAAAATGCACTCTGCTGCGGTGAGATAGACATCAGTTGGATTCGCTCTACAATGCTCATTCAACCACTGATGAGGTGTTGTCACCATGAAACTTAACCCCGCGCAATCCGATGCCGTACGACATATCTCTGGACCTTGCTTGGTCTTGGCAGGGGCCGGCTCGGGAAAAACACGTGTCATTACCCATAAAATTGCCTATTTGGTTCAGCAATGTGGCTATAAAGCGCGCCATATCGCTGCGGTAACCTTTACCAACAAAGCGGCACGCGAGATGAAAGAGCGGGTAGAACAAAGTTTAGGAAAGCAAGAGTCGCGTGGTTTGATGGTGTCGACCTTTCATACCTTGGGCCTCAATATCATTCGGCGAGAATATAAAACCTTGGGGCTCAAGGCAGGCTTTTCGCTGTTTGATGATCAAGACCAATTAGCTTTGTTAAAAGCCCTGACCGAACAAGAGTTGGATAACGATAAAGATTTGCTCCGTCAGTTAGTGCATACCATTTCCAACTGGAAAAATGCCATGTTGGGGCCGGATGAAGCACTGGCTCAGGCGCAAGGCGAGCGTGATCAACTGTTTGCCGCCTGTTACGCGCGCTACCAAAAACAAATGCGTGCGTATAACGCGCTGGATTTTGATGATCTCATTTTGATGCCGGTCGCGCTACTTAGCCAAAACCAAGCCGTACGCGAGCGGTGGCAAGCGCGCATTCGTTATTTATTGGTCGATGAATATCAAGATACCAACACCAGTCAATATCAGTTAGTGAAGCTGCTAGTGGGTGAGCGTGCACGTTTCACGGTGGTCGGGGATGACGATCAGTCAATTTACTCGTGGCGAGGGGCTCAGCCGAAAAATCTGGTGTATCTTCAGCAAGACTTTCCGCGTTTGCACGTGGTGAAGTTGGAGCAAAATTACCGCTCAACCAGTCGCATCCTCCGCGCGGCCAACATCTTGATTGCCAATAATCCCCATGTATTCGAAAAGACCTTATTTTCTGCTTTACCTGATGGCGATATGCTCAAAGTATTGACGGCCAATAATGAAGAACATGAGGCGGAGCGCGTGGTCGGCGAGCTGATAGGCCATCGTTTTCTCGGACGTACCCAATACAAAGATTACGCCATCCTTTATCGCGGAAACCACCAATCGCGTTTAATCGAAAAAGCGCTGATGCAAAACCGCATTCCTTACAAGATCTCGGGTGGGACGTCGTTTTTCTCACGTGCAGAAATCAAAGATATCATGGCCTATCTGCGCCTGCTCACGAACCCCGATGATGACAACGCGTTCTTGCGAGTCGTTAACACGCCACGACGTGAGATTGGCCCTGTGACGTTAGAGAAACTCGGCAGTTATGCCAACCAACGCGGAAAGAGCTTGTTTGCGGCAAGCTTCGAGCTCGGGCTAAGTCAGCATTTATCGGGACGTGGTTTGGCGTCGCTACAAGCGTTTACCCGCTGGGTGGTAGAATTATCCGATCAAGCCGAGCGAGGCGATACCGTGGCGGCGGTGAGGGCGCTTTTGCGTGACATTCACTACGAAGAGTGGCTGTACGAAACGTCTTCAAGCCCTAAAGTGGCTGAAATGCGGATGAAAAACGTCTCACAGCTTTATAGTTGGATTGTCGCCGACTTAGAAGGTGATAACCCCGATCAGGTCGAACGCAGCTTAAGAGAGGTGGTTCAGCGCCTTACACTACGTGACATGATGGAGCGGGGGGAAGACGATGATGACGCAGACCAAGTCCAGTTGATGACCTTGCATGCCTCCAAAGGGCTCGAATTTCCTTATGTCTACCTGATTGGCATGGAAGAAGGTTTATTGCCGCATCAGTCGAGCATTGATGAAGACAATATCGATGAAGAGCGGCGTTTGGCTTATGTCGGACTGACCCGTGCGCAAAAGGCGCTGACCTTTGTAGTGTGTCGAGAACGGCGTCAATTTGGTGAAGTGATTAAACCTCAGCAAAGCCGTTTCCTGGAAGAGCTTCCTTTTGACGATGTGGAGTGGGAGTCGCAAAGAAAGCCTGTTTCACAAGAAGAGCGGATGGAGAAAGGGCAAGCCGCGATCGCCAACCTAAAAGCCATGCTGGATAAAAACAAATAACGCCGCAAGGGCGGCGTTATTGTCACACTGGCAATGCGCGGCGGTATTAAAGTGCGTCGAGCATGTGCTCGATGGCCGCCACAATCTCATCATCCGAGCAATCCATACACGTCCCTTTGGCAGGCATCGCATTAAAGCCGTTGATAGCGTGCGTGGTCAGCGTTTCCATGCCTTTATCGACACGTGGCCCCCAAGCGGCGGCATCGCCTGTTTTGGGCGCGCCGGCTGCGCCTGTGCCGTGACACGCGGTGCAGTAGGTGTTGTAGACCTGCTCGCCGCTGCGTGGGCCACTCGGCTCTGCGGCGGCGGTTTGCGTTGGCGCTTCGCCGTCAATATACACATCACCAACCGGGGCAATGCGTTCAGCAATAGCGGCTTTTTCTTGCTCAGACACTTCTAGCGCTTGCGCAGCAGAAGCAAATAACAGGGCCGCCACGGTGGCAACCATAATTTGACCTAGACTTTTTCCCTTTGCGCTCACAATGACACTCCCACATTACTGGTGGCTTAACGCCTTTTTTATCTTATTTGCCGCCAACCTAAGGGGGTGAATCAATCAAGGGTGATTCGGTTGCGGCCTGTCAGTCTCGTCTTAACGGATTTGCCAACGTTGCTGGGTTAACTCCGTGTAAAGATTAGGTGATTATAGCGCTTTAGATTGTTACGTTAAACCGTTATAGTAGAGACCTTACTGACGATTTCTACGCAATTTGTTGAAAAAGAGACCAGTCAGTAAAAAAATTAAAAAAAGTGCTAGACGGCTGGTGGTGATATCCGTAATATTCGTCACCGCCAACGGGGCAAGCGCCCGTAGCTCAGTTGGATAGAGTGTTGGCCTCCGAAGCCAAAGGTCACAGGTTCAAATCCTGTCGGGCGCGCCATTCCGGGGATAAAGGAAATTGGCAAAAAATCAGTGGTGGCTGTAGCTCAGTTGGTAGAGCCCTGGATTGTGATTCCAGTTGTCGCGGGTTCAAGTCCCGTCAGCCACCCCATTATTTTCGCTAACAGCGAATATGTCGGTGAATAGCGCAGTTTGGTAGCGCATCTGGTTTGGGACCAGAGGGTCGGGGGTTCGAATCCCTCTTCACCGACCACTATTACAAACCCTAGCCTAACGGCTGGGGTTTTTTTGTTTGGCCCCTATGAACATGTCTTCCCCCCCCCTTCAAGCTTCCCTGTTATGGGACGGCTTTATATCGCTTTGCGAGTACGTGTTGATGATTCTTTTCTCTACGTGGCGACGTTGAGAGAGGATAAAATGCAGAAATTAGAACTCTATCAAGATTCTGATAGATAAAAAGTCACCAATCAGCAATAAAAACCACACCTTTTGATGTGACTGCTATACCTATCATTGTGTGGTTCAAAAAACTGCCTTTCATTTATTAAGTAATCAATTAACTCGACAAATGCGTTTTTTTTGGTGCTTATCGCTGTCATTGTTTACACGCTGTTAAATAACTTTGCTTTATTCTATGCGCGATTTGCTTTAAAACAGGGGAAAGCGTAATACCTTATATCTTTATGATATGAAGTGTATTTTTTGTTTGACGCTTGGGTACACAATCGTAGCCAAGTGAATGAATATTCGAGCCGACTGTGTCATTATGGCATTTTCTGCTGTGATGTTGATTTTTTGTGAAATGTTTGCCAGATTAAATCCGCATCTCTCCGAGGCAAGATCATATCACCTTGTTTTGGTAAGGAAGTCGATCGTCACCTAAGACGATATCAAGGATGAAAAATGTCACTGCTAGAAGTAAATAATCTACGAATAGAGTACCCGTCTCGCCATGGCGTTCACGCCGCCGTGACGTCATTGTCATTAACGATTGAGCGCGGTGAGATTGTAGGCGTGGTGGGTGAGTCTGGGGCGGGCAAGTCCACGGTCGGTAATGCCGTGATTGATTTGCTCAGTCCGCCGGGTCGCATTGCCAGTGGCGATGTGTATCTGGACGGTAAAAAAATCTCCGGGCTAACCCCCAACGAAATGCGCAAAGTGCGCGGTGATAAAATTGGGTTTATCTTTCAAGACCCGATGACCTCCCTGAATCCGCTGTTTACGGTCGAGCAGCAGCTTACCGAAACCATTTTGACCAACTTGAATGTGACGCAGCAACAGGCCTATCAGCGCGCGCTTAATTTAATGGAGCAGGTGGGGATCCCTGAGCCAGAGCTGCGCATCAAACAATACCCCCATCAGTTTTCCGGCGGGATGCGTCAGCGCGTGGTGATTGCGGTTGCGCTGGCCGGGGAGCCGGATCTCATCATTGCCGATGAGCCGACCACGGCGTTGGATGTGTCCATCCAAGATCAAATCCTTAACCTCATCCGCGACTTATGCCAAAAGAAAAATGTTGGCTGTATGCTGGTCACCCATGATATGGGCGTGGTCGCCAATGTGACCGACCGTGTCGCGGTGATGTATCGTGGTGATTTGGTGGAGCTAGGCACCACCCAGCAGGTGTTAGGTGAGCCTCAGCATCCTTACACGCAAAGTCTCATTTCAGCGGTGCCACGCTCTGATATCAAGCTGGACCGCTTTCCGCTGGTCAATTATATCGAGGAAGCCGGTGAAACCCTTGAGCTTGATGTCAAGAATCACTGGCTGGGGCAAAGCCAAGATCAGCGCGCTTACAGCGGTCCGCTACTGCAGGTGAAAGATGTGTCCTTGCGCTTTATTACTAAGGATTCTCTCTTTGCGAGCCGCCGCGAATACGTCCAAGCCTCTGATCATGTCAGCTTTGACGTGGTTGAGGGGGAAACCTTTGGTCTTGTCGGTGAGTCGGGCTCAGGAAAGTCGACCATTGCGCGCGCGATCACCGGGCTTTATCCGCCCAACACGGGGCAAATCATTTTTGAAGATATCGATCTGACTGCGATTAAAAACGAACGCGCCCGACGTCCTATCCGTCGCCAAATGCAAATGGTGTTTCAAAACCCGTATTCATCCATGAACCCACGGATGAAGATATACGACATTATCGCTGAGCCCATTCGTTTTCACCGTTTGGCCGAAAGCGAGTCTCAAATCCGCCAAATCGTCGGCGACTTGCTTGATCACGTTGGCCTGGGTCGCGGCGCAGGGATTAAATATCCGCACGAGTTCTCTGGGGGGCAACGCCAGCGTATTTCGATTGCTCGCGCATTGGCGACGCGTCCGCGTTTACTGATTTGCGATGAGCCGACATCCGCGTTGGATGTGTCAGTACAAGCGCAAATTTTGAACCTGCTCAAAGATCTGCAGGACGAGCTCAATCTCACCATGTTGTTTATCAGTCACGATTTGCCGGTGATTCGCCAAATGTGTGACCGCATTGGTGTGATGCGCAAAGGCCAGCTGTTAGAAGTGGCACCGACAGAGCAACTGTTTACTAACCCACAACACGAATATAGCCGTCAGCTTATCTCATTGATGCCAGAGTTTAAGGGAATGAGCACGGAAGGTTTGCAACCGGCATAGCACGCTATGTCGACGCGGCATTGCGCCGCACCTCATCCATGATGCAAACACAGCAGGGGGCAACCCCTACGCATAAAGGAGCTATGCAATGAAAACAATGAAGAGCAAGATTGCCGTGGCGCTTATGGCCGCCGGCCTGAGCGTTAGTGCCGCGGCTGCAGATATCACCGTCGCGTATGATGCGGATCCGGTTTCACTGGACCCTCATGAGCAGCTTTCCGGTGGTACGCTACAGCTATCACACATGGTCTTCGACCCCTTGGTCCGCTTTACCCAAGAGATGGACTTTGAGCCTCGTCTCGCCACGTCTTGGGAGCGTATCGATAATGAAACCGTGCGTTTCAATCTTCGCGAAGGCGTGACGTTCCATTCCGGAAACGCGTTTACTGCCGACGATGTGGTGTGGACCTTTGATCGTTTGAAATCATCCCCCGACTTTAAAGGGATTTTCACCCCAATCGTTGATATCAAAAAAGTCGACGAGCACACGGTGGATGTGGTGACGGACGGTACCTACCCGCTGGTAGAAAACGTCATGACCTACGTGTTCCCGATGGACAGCAAGTTCTACAGTGGTGAGACAGAAGACGGCCGTGATAAATCTGAGCTGAAGAAAAATGGCTCAACCTATGCGTCGACAAACCTGTCAGGCACCGGGCCGTATGTGGTTGACGAACGTGAACAAGGCGTGGTTGTCGAGTTTGACCGTAATGAGAATTACTGGGACAAAGACAGCGAAGGCAATGTGGATAACATCACGCTGCGTCCGATCAAAGAAGATGCCACCCGCGTCGCGGCGCTGCTGTCTGGTGATGTCGACATGATTGCGCCTGTTTCTCCTAACGACTATCGCCGTATCGAACGTGCCGACGAGCTGCAATTGGTGACCATGCCAGGGACGCGGGTCATCACCTTCCAAATGAACCAGAGTGTGGTGGATGAGTTTAAAGATCCACGTGTTCGCCAAGCGGTGGCTTATGCGGTCAACAACGAAGGTATCGCGCAGAAGATCATGAAAGGGGCGGCCACGCCCGCGAGCCAGCAAAGCCCAGTCGGGTATGCAGGCTATAATCCTGATCTCGAGCCACGTTATGACCTGGCGAAAGCGAAAAAACTGATGGAAGAGGCAGGTTACCCAGATGGTTTCTCAATCACCATGATTGCCCCTAACAACCGTTACGTGAACGATGAAAAAATCGCTCAAGCGGTGGCGGCAATGATGGCGAAAATTGGTATCAAGGTTGACTTGCAAACCATGCCAAAAGCGCAGTACTGGCCTGAGTTTGATAAGTGCGAAGCGGGCATGCAGATGATCGGTTGGCACCCAGATACAGAAGATTCTGCCAACTTCACCGAGTTCCTCACCATGACACGTGATGCGGACACCGGTAAGGGTCAGTATAACTGTGGCCACTACTCGAACAGCGAAGTAGATAAGCTGGTGATGGAAGCCAACTCAGAAACGGATCTGGAAAAGCGTAGTGCGATGCTGCAAAAGGTCGAGAAGATCCTGTATGACGAAGCGGCCTTCTTACCTCTGCACTGGCAAGATCCATCATGGGCAGCCAAAAATAACGTTAACATCGAGCCGATCGTTAACGGTATGAACTTCCCTTACTTCGGCGATCTAGTGGTCGAGTAATGGACTAAAACAGGGCCCCAACCGCTGGGGCCCTGATTATCCAATCGCTTAGAGGCACACATGGTAACGTTTTTAGTCAAACGTCTGGTACAGGCACTGATTGTGATGTTTGTCATCAGTCTGGTGGCGTTTGCTATCCAAGACAACCTCGGCGACCCCTTGCGGGAGCTGGTGGGGCAATCAGTATCAGAAGCGGAGCGTGATGCGCTGCGTGATGAAATGGGGCTTAACGATCCCTTCTTAACCAAATATACCCGCTTTGTAGGCAAGGCCCTACAAGGGGATTTAGGCAATTCTTATTTCTTTAAGCGTCCAGTCGTGGACGTCATTTTAGATAAATTGGTGGCAACGCTAGAACTCGTGGCGGGGGCGGCACTGATCATTGTCGTGGTGTCGATTCCACTCGGGGTGTACTCGGCGATTCACCCCAATAGCATGCTCACCAAGATAATCATGGGCTTTAGTATCGTGGGTATCTCGATACCTGTCTTCTTGACCGCGATTATGCTCATGTATGTCTTCTCGATTGAGTTGGGCTGGCTGCCTTCTTATGGGCGTGGAGAAACGGCCAATTGGCTTGGCTGGGAGTCCGGCTTTTTCACCCTGGATGGCTTAGCGCATTTGGTGCTGCCCTCCGTGTCGCTGGCATCCATCATGCTACCTTTGTTCATTCGCTTGGTGCGCTCTGAAATGCTGGAAGCCTTGGGAACCGAGTATGTGAAATTTGCACGTGCTAAAGGGTTGCCCGAAAACAAGGTTTATTATCAGCATGCGCTGAAGAACACCATGCTGCCGGTGGTAACGGTTGGTGGTGTGCAAATCGGTACCATGATTGCGTACACCATTTTGACCGAGACCGTCTTTCAGTGGCCGGGGACGGGCTTTTTGTTCCTTGAAGCGATTAATCGTGTAGATACACCGTTGATTACCGCTTACGTGATTTTCGTCGGGCTGATCTTTGTGGTGACCAACACCATTGTCGATCTGCTGTATGGCTTGATTAACCCAACGGTTAACTTAACCGGCAAGGAGGCGTAAGCGATGACACAAGCGAATACAACACCAAGTCGTTGGCAGCGCTTCTTGGACTCTGACTTCTTCTACCACTTTAAGCGTGACAAGGTGGCGATCGCTAGCTTCACCATTTTCATGGTGTTCTTATTGCTCGCGGTCTTTGCGCCCTTAGTGTCCCCAACCAATCCCTATGATTTAATGGCGATTGATATTATGGACTCTGAGCTCCCCCCTGTCTGGATGGAGTGGAGCGATCCGCGCTTTTTGCTCGGCACGGATAACCAAGGGCGAGATATTTTGTCGACCATTATTTATGGTTTGCGGATCTCTTTGACCATAGGTTTGTGTGCCGTCGGCCTGCAGTTGATTCTGGGGACGGTGATTGGTCTGAGTGCCGGCTATTTTGGTGGCCGCATTGATAGCTTTTTTATGCGTATCGCCGATATCCAGCTGTCTTTCTCGACCATGATGGTCGCTATTATTGTCTCAGCGATTTTTAAAGCCAGCTTTGGCAGTGAGTTTTATAGCCAATACGCGATTTTAATGCTGGTGGTGATTATCGGGATTGCCGAGTGGCCACAGTATGCGCGGACCATTCGTGCCTCTGTCCTGGCAGAAAAGAAAAAAGAATATGTGGAAGCAGCGCGAGTGATGGGTTTCCGCTCGCCACGGATCATGTTCCGTCATATTCTTCCCAACTGCTTGTCGCCCATCTTGGTGATTTCAACCGTGCAGGTTGCCAATGCGATTATGTCTGAGGCGGCACTGTCTTTCTTGGGGCTGGGGATGCCTGTCGATCAGCCATCACTGGGCTCATTGATCAGCATCGGTTTTAATTACATTTTCTCCGGCGCGTGGTGGATAACCGCCTTCCCAGGCATTGTGCTGGTTTTACTGGTGCTAGTGATCAATTTGCTCGGCGATTGGTTGCGGGATGTCTTTAACCCCAAAATCTACAAAGGGTAAGGAAAATGGCTGCGATCGCAGCCATTTTTTTGATGGCTGTCTGACAGCTTGGTGATCCCTTGCTTGAGTCAATGTGTGACTTTGCTTAAGCTGAGCAGATTAGATTATCAAGGGAGCGACTCATGGGGCGGTGGCGAGGTTTGGCTGTCAGTGTGGTAGCAGTGTGGGCAATTAGTGCGCCAGTGCGCGCAGAACAGAACCCTTGCGCCATTATCGACCGCCAACAAGGCTGGCCAATCATTGGCGAGACATGTGATATCGGACAAGGGTTGTGGGGCAATCAATCTCCGGATCCGCAGAGCACGGCGTTTTGGGTGCAATGCGGCGCCACGCAAGGCGTGCCATCACGCCAATTCTATCAGTCTCTGCGTCAAGGCTTACCGGACTTGCCGTTTCAAGTGCAGGTGCGTGAGGGGCGAGGACGTTGCTTGATTGGTCCGTATCCTAACCTAGACGTGGCTCAGTTGGTGCTAAAGCGGGTTCTTCAATTTGGACCAACCAAGCAGGCGGTGTTAAGACAAACCCGTCAGCCATTGTCGCAACCGGCCGTGATCCGCTTACCACCGCTGTCTCAAACCCAATCGACCTCGGGAGCTGAAAAGTCGGCGCCGATGGAAACGGCGATTACCTTGAGCCATTTTGGCTTACCAGAGCCAGAAGCTGGCGATAAGCAATACACCGAAAAATCCATGAGTTGGTTGCGTGTCCCTTATGCGCAGGCGGCACCCCGCTGTCAACGTGAAGGGATGGTGTTGGCCTCCCAGCAGGAATTGGTGCAAGTGGCGCAGGCGACAGATCAGCTCCCCATGCGCTTACCGTACTGGGTACAAGGCGCCAAGGGCGTAGATGCTCGAAGTGGCAAAGTGGTGACACGTAACGCCGATGCGGCGCTCAATGTCTTGTGTAAAAAGCGGTAGTTGCTATTCGCAATAATAAGACGCCCCGCAGTGCGGGGCGTTTTTTCTCATTCGAAGGCAATTGACTGACTGCCTTTTCGGCTGGCGGAAATACTATGCCGCGGGAGGTTGTTCAGGCAGTGCTAACTTTAGCGCTGTACGTGAGACATCACTCGCGGCTTTTCCCTGATCAAGCTTATCCAACACATCAGCCAAATACGCATAGTCGGTGACGTCGGCACGATACTCCAGGGCTTTCTCAAAGTGGCTGCGCGCATCTTGCCATTTTCCCGACTGCATAAGCAGTTGCCCAAGGGCGCTGTGAAGTACAGGGTTGCGGCTATCTTGCGTGAGCAACTCTTCCAGCATCACCACCGCGGGGTAGTTATCTGGCAATTTTAGCGTCGGGATCAGGGCAATCAAGCGATCATCGGTGCGCTTTTTCAAGGCCTCGCGTAGCAGAATGTAGGCTTCTGAGTCGGCATTGCGCGCCGCCAGATGTTTGACTAACCCCGCTAAGAGTGAAGGCTGGTTGCGTTTGGCTTTAGGGAGTTGGTTCCAATGCGCCAGCAGTCCCTCGGTGCCTTGTTGACTGGCGACATGGGCCATTACACCTAGCTCAGCTCGCTCGTGTAGGGCATCAAATTGCTCATGATCAAGCAGTTGAGCCTTTTTCAAGGTGGGCAGAAGGTTAAGAAGCGCTGACCAATCTTCGAGGTGAATATAGGTGTCTTTTAGCAGCGCCAGCATCACCGGGTTGCGAGGATGCTGACGTTTAATCGCACGCAACGAGGCCAAGGCTTCTTCGTGCTGACCACTTTGGCTATGGAGCTGCGCACGAGTCAGGGCGAGAGCTAAGCTATTGGCGTTAAGATCAGCGGCTTGCTGCAGGTATTGGTCGCGAGCCTGCAGGTTTTGTCGCTGTTGTGCCGCCTCCGCGGCAGCCAATAAGTTATGCATAGGCGCATCGCTGTGAGGCCGGGCTTTGGCGAGGAGTTTTTCGGCTTTTTTCCACTCCCCTTCGCGTAACTTAATTAAGCCAGTTTGGGTTTGTTGGCGCGCTTTGCGTTGCTTACGGCCGGATAACCAGCCTGTTGCGGTGCTGCTGATGGATAAAAGCTTTCTCAGTAGCCACTCCAGTGCCCATAATACCGCGATTAACATGCCAATCAGTACCAACAAGGTGGTAACACTCATTTCCAGTGTTTGTTCTGCCGCGGAGATCAAAACATAACCTTGCTGTCCGGCTAATTGAGGGCCAACCACCAGCCCTGCCGCCAGCACAAGGACGAGCAAAAGCAATCTAATCATGATTGGCCTCCTGTCAGCGGTGCTATGTCTCGACGCAGTCGGGTATTAATTTCATCACTGACTAGCGACTGGCTTTTCAGTTTTTGCGGCAGGTCGACGCCAATGGTTTGTTGGTTCAGCTCGTCAAGCTGCTCGACAAAGCGGCGAGTGGCATTGGCGTCTTGATTATAAAAGCGCAGTGTCCAGTCTTTTCCCATCTCTAGCGCTTCGTGATACAGGGTATCATTGCCTTCATACACGGCGCGCATCGCTTGATCGAGTTTGTTTTTTAAATTTTCTTGCAGGTAGTAACTTTGGGTGGGTGATAACAAGGGCACCACGTTGCCGTCACGTTTGCGGTAGGTGACAAAGTTATCGACAAAGTCTTTGACTGAAGTGGTGAGATTACTTTTCCAGTCATTCACTGACTCAGAGACAATAGGCGTGTCCACCGCCTCGGCGTCGGGAATGACCGCGCTGGCAAGCGGAAGGTTTTCGACCCGCTGTTGCATGCTGGTCAAGCGCAGTACAATCCCATCTCTATCAACCCGTTTCACCGCCTTTAACGCGGTGATATCGTCAGCCATCGCCTGGCGAATCGGCATCAAGGACGGGTCGTTGAGCTGAGCAATGCGGTGATCGGCCGCTTCCATCAGGGCAGTGGCGCTTTGTGCATCTTGTTCGAGCCAAATTTTACGCCCAGCCATTCGGATCAGATAGTCAGCTTCTGCCAGTAACCAGTCATTGGGACGTCGGCCTTTCACTTCAGCGACGGCTTTTTGCAAGCTAGATAAACTGCTGTCTTGCTGGTTCAAACGTGTTTGAGTGGTGGCTTTCAGTTGCTCTCGCGCTTGTTCTGCCGCTTGCTTTTGTTGGTTAAGATCTTGTTCAAGGCGCGAGATATGAGATTGTTGCGCGGATACGGTGTTTTGCAACACGGTGGCTTGCTGGTGGCCATGGTAAAATACCCAGCCACTGGAGCCGAGGGCTAATGCGATGGCGATAGCGCCGAGTAATATGCCGCCACGTCCCCCCGATGAGGTTCGGCTGGCTTTTTCAGGCGCCGGCGCATCTGTCGCGTGGGTCTTGGGTGAAGATGGCGTGGTGGCCTTGCTTTGTTTGGTGTCGGTATTTTTGTTGTCAGTCATCCGAAAGTCCCGTTTTACTTAACCTGAGCAGCGTGTTAACCAGTGCATCATTGGCCACGCTGTCAACGGTCGTAATCGTGTCAAAACCCAGCGCAGTGGCTTGATCTTGAATCCTTTTACTGGGCACCAGTATACGGCATTGGCGCAGCCAGTGCTGTCCGCTCAGTGTGATAAGTTGATCAAAGTAGGCTAATTGTTGGCCACTGGTGATAACGACTGTGTCGATAGCGTCATGCGGCCAGCTTACTACTTGCGATACTAAAGGCTCAATCGCCCATTGTCGCCGATAGGTCTCGCAATAGTGAACTTGTGCGCCTTGTGCTTGTAACGTTTGCCCCATCATATCGCGTCCACTCTCCCCGCGCAGAATCACCACTTGCGTCCCTGTCACGGCACTAAAAGGAGCAAGTGTAAGCATGCCTTCGCTGTCTTCACGGGTGGGGGTCAAGATAGGCTGCCCTGAGACGGCCTGCCACTCGTTGGCAGTGCGTTGCCCAACCGCGACGTAGTGACAGTCAACAGGCCACCCCCCGTTTTGGTGTTGCAAGGCTTGATGAGCAAATGCCACGGCGCGCGGGCTCACTGCGACCAAGATGCTACCGGAAGGCAGTGAGACGAGCAGACTGGCCAGAGACGGTAAGCCTCGCCCCGGCGTAAAACTGACCAGTGGACAGGGGATCGCCGCTAGCCCTTGCTGGGCGAGTAGGGCGACTAACTGACTGCAGTCTGGCTCGGGGCGAACAACAACCGTGGTCATGCGTCGTCTTGATAAAGCTTATCCAAGATTTGACGCGCGCCTTGAGCAAGAAGCTGCTCTGCCAAATCGGTGCCGAGCTGTTCGCCTTTTTCAAGCGGGCCCGTGACTTCGCCACGTAAAATGGTGGAGCCGTCAGGTTCGCCGACCAACGCACGTAGCCAGATTTTATCGCCTTGAATGTCTGAATAGCTACCAATCGGGACCTGGCAGCCGCCCTCTAGGCGGTTGTTCATTGCGCGCTCACATAAGACGCGCTGCGTGGTGCTGGCATCAGACAAGGGCGCGAGCAAGGTGCGAATGCGTTCATCATCAAGGCGACACTCAATCCCTACGGCGCCTTGGCCGACGGCGGGTAGAATGACTTCTGGTGGGATTTCGCTGCGAATGCGTTCATTCAAACCTAATCGTTTTAAGCCAGCGGCAGCGAGGACAATCGCATCGTACTGGCCGTCATCGAGTTTACCGAGGCGTGTCCCCACGTTGCCCCGTAATGTGTTAATGACCAGATCAGGACGACGCTCGCGCAATTGACATTCGCGGCGCAGGCTAGAGGTACCTACCACCGCGCCTTCAGGTAAGTCGTCAATGCTGTCGTAGTGATTGGAGACAAACGCATCACGTGGGTCGCCGCGTTCACAAATCGTGACCAGCCCTAATCCTTCGGGGAATTCAACCGGGACATCTTTCATTGAGTGCACCGCAATGTCTGCGCGGCCGTCGAGCATGGCTTGTTCAAGCTCTTTAATAAACAAGCCTTTACCACCGATTTTCGCCAAAGGCGTGTCCAGAATCACGTCACCTTTCGTGACCATCGGCACCAGTTCAACCGTTAGCCCCGGGTGAGAGCGCTCTAATGCGTCTTTAACAAATTCAGCTTGCCAGAGAGCCAAAGGGCTTTTGCGCGTGGCAATGCGTACAGGCGTTGAGTACATGGTTTGTTTTCCTTCTTGGTTCATAACACCCATCGTAACATTGGCGCTGGACGACTCGTAATCTCTGCCATGCGGTTTGGCGATTTATGACGGCGTTATGGTCATATAGGTGAAAAAATGTGATCGATAGCGTATTATTTGCGCAAATAATGAGATCTGAAGGCGGCAATATGGCTGACTTACGACTAAGGTAGTAGAGCAAAAAAGTTGATATTGGTCTCAAAAAGCACCTATAGTGCGATGTTGATACCACCACACAGGCATCGGGGTTATTGGCTTTACCCGAGTTGTCGAGAGTGTTACATTGATCACGTTTTGTTATCTGCAATTGGGCGGATACGGTGAAGACAGTAACGTCGACCTGTTGACCGGGATGTCAACGAATCTGGATGATTGCCTTGCAAACATACGTAGAACAGCAAACTGAGCGCATAGAAGCGTTTAACCGCGTGAGAATGGATCGCGCGCGGTCCGCGATGAGCCGTCAGGCGCAAGCTATCTTTGATGTGCTGCCAGTGCTTTTACATCTAAATCACCCCGCATTACCCGGGTTTTGTGGCGACAGCGTGCCTTTCGGTATTGCTGATTACGCGCTCGATGAGACACAACGAGAGTTTGTCTCTGATTGCCTGATCCACTCAAACACCCGCTTCTCTTCTTTAACCGCCTGCGTGGAAGGCCGTGAGCGCCATCCGATCAAAGGCATGTATACCATGGGCAGTACCGGCTCGATGGGGCAAAGCCTCACCAGTGATCTCGATATTTGGGTGTGTATCGATGCCTCTGTAACGGCCGCTCAGCGCGATAAGCTTGATGCCAAATGCATGGCGATCTCGGAATGGGCGTTAAGCCAAGGGATAGAAGCCAATTTTTTTGTGGTTTGTGAGGGGCGCTTTCGTCATCATCTCTCCCAAGCGATGACCAGCGATAACTGTGGCACCAGCCAGCATTTCCTTTTGCTGGACGAGTTTTATCGCTCCTCTATGCGACTCGCCGGGCAAAAGCTGTTGTGGTACATGGTACCACCAGAGATGGAAGGCTGTTATGAAGAGTACGTCGACACACTGGTAGCCGAACATGGCCTTGACCGTCGTGATTGGGTCGATTTTGGCGGCCTGCCGACCATCCCGGCCGAAGAATATTTTGGCTCGAGTTTGTGGCAGCTGTATAAAAGCATTGATTCGCCGTATAAGTCGGTGCTCAAAGCGATTTTGCTCGAGGCGTACTCGTGGCAGTATCCCGGCACCCAGCTTTTGAGTGTGGATGGCAAACGCCGCTTCTATGCAGGCTGGGTCGATGTGTATCAATCTGATGCTTATTATCTGATGCTGGAAAAAGTCACCCGTTACTTGGAGTCGATTGGTGACACGCGCCGTTTAGATTTGGTTCGTCGTTGTTTTTACCTTAAAACCCATGAGAAATTGACCCAGTCCCCAGCGACTGGCTCGGTCGCTTGGCGCCGCGAAGTGCTGCGCTTATTGGCGCGTGAGTGGGGCTGGGATGAACAGGCATTGGCGTATCTCGATAATCGTCGCCATTGGAAAGTCGAGGAAGTACAGCACGCCCACAATGAATTGCTTGATGCTTTGATGCAAAGTTATCGGAACCTGATCCGCTTTGCGCGCCGTAACGACATTACATCCGCGATTAGCCCGCAAGACATCAGCATTCTCGCCCGCAAGCTCTACGCGGCATTTGAAGAGTTGCCGGGTAAAGTCACCTTGCTCAACCCGCAAATTTCGCCAGACTTACACGAACCGGATCTCACCTTTATTCAAGTACCGGAGGGGCGGACTAATGCGCCGGGATGGTATTTGTATAAGCACTCGCTTGATCCGGTCGATATCATCGGTCGCGCCCCACTTGAGCACAACAGCTACCTCTCCAAGCTGGTCGCTTGGGCATTTTTCAATGGGCTGCTAACAGAGTCTACACGCCTGGATACCGTGGTACGCGACGCCGATGTTGATATTGATACCTTGTATCAGCTGGTCAGTGATATTCGTAATACCTTCTCGCTCAACCCTCCACGTCCGACGCTGGATGCGTTGTCGAGCCCATGCGAAATCCGTCAGCTCGCCTTGTTTGTCAACCTGGAGCACGATCCAACATCAGCCTACAAAAAGCCGTCGATGCGCTTTGATTTTAAAAATAGCGATATTTTTAGCTATGGCCCTGAACAAACCTGCTTGGTGGGGAGTGTTGACCTCGTTTACCGCAACTCATGGAACGAAGTGCGCACGCTCAATTACCGTGGCGACGATGCCATTTTGGAAGCGCTAAAAACCATGTTGGGTAAAATGCACCAGGATGCGGTGCCGCCTGAGTCAGTCGATGTGTTCTGTTATTCGAGCAAAATGCGCGGTTTAATCCGAAACTTGGTTTACCAACTGGTGGCTGAGTGCATTGAATTACGTTTAAAGCCGGTTGAAAAAGAGAAGCGTCGTCGTTTTAAAGCCTTACGCATCGGCAAGCAAACTCATGGTTTGTTCTTTGAGCGTCGTGGTGTGTCAGTCCAGCGGTTGGAAAACTCGGTCGACTTTTATCGCTGTATTTCCACCAACAAGGTAAACGGCACGCCAGTGATGGTGGTGGATAATCCGCAGGATGTGCATCCGCCGGAAGTCGTGGATGCGTATGCCAGCGAGGGCTTAGTACAGTTTTTCTTTGAAGATTGTACCAATGGTTACAACCTCTATATTCTCGACGAGAACAATCGGGTGGAAGTGTATCGTCAGTGCAGCGGGGATAAAACCGAAATGGTACAGGGCGTAAACCGTTTTTATACCTCGTCCCACGACCGTTACAGCTACAGCGCGAACTTCATTAACTTTAATTTGCCGCAGTTTTATCAGATTGTCACCGATGACGGGGGCGACACCCAAGCCTTGCCCTTTAAATGTGATGGTCAGTGGCAGCCACCACGTCCGCCTTCTCAAGGCGGGTTTACCGGGCAAGTCGCATCATTTAAGTGAGCATAAGCGCCCGAGCCGCGGGCGCTTATGCGTGACCATGTATCACCAAGAAATAGGTTCGCCAGCGTGCTTGCTGCACTCTTGCTGAACTAAATCCATCAGGATCAAGCCGGTTTTGCTGCAAGTCCACTCGCCGTCTTTGAGGGCGAAGTGGAACCCACCACTTTTTGACGCCACCCAAATTTCTTGCATGGGCTCTTGGCGATTAATGATGATCTGGCTGCCATCATCGAACTCCAGCGTCATCACGTTGCCAACGCTCTCATAATCGATGTCGGCGCCTGAGTCATCGATACCTTCTTCAATGGCCTGCATTTGTAAATCGACCAACTGATGATATTCCGTTGTGTTCATCCCGTTACATCCTATTGCTTTTCATGGTTGTGATGCGATTATAGAGGGCATTGACTCGATAATCACTGGCATTCACTATGCGAAAACTCGTCATTTTACTGATGTTCACTGGCATCATGACACTGACCGGCTGTGGCCAACAAGGGCCCCTGTATTATCCGGACCAACAACCGACGCAAAATCAATAACCAACGACGACAGGGAAGAGCACCTTGGACTATTTCAATTATCAGGACGACGGCCAGCTGTGGGCTGAATCACTGCCCTTGACCCAACTGGCCCACGACCACGGCACGCCCTTGTACGTATACTCGCGTGCCACCTTTGAGCGCCATTGGCACGCGTTTGATCGCGCCGTGGGCGACCACCCGCATTTGGTGTGTTATGCCGTTAAAGCGAACGCCAATATTGGCGTATTAAATGTGCTGGCACGCTTGGGCTCAGGGTTTGATATTGTCTCTCAAGGTGAGCTTGAGCGCGTGCTCGTCGCCGGTGGTGATCCCGCGAAAGTGGTGTTTTCTGGCGTGGGCAAAACRGCCGCAGAGATGCGTCGTGCGCTGGAAGTAGGCATCAAGTGCTTCAACGTGGAATCACACTCTGAACTGGACCGCTTAAACCAAGTGGCGGGCGAGTTGGGTGTGCAAGCGCCGATATCGCTGCGTATTAACCCCGATGTGGATGCCAATACTCACCCTTATATTTCTACCGGGTTGAAAGACAATAAGTTTGGCATTGCCTTTGATCAAGCGCTGACGAGCTTCCGTTATGCGGCCAGCTTGCCACACCTTAAGGTCGAAGGTATTGATTGCCATATCGGCTCGCAGTTAACCGAGCTAGCGCCTTTTATTGAATCCACCGACCGTTTGCTGGCGCTGATTGATACCTTGGGCGATGAAGGCATTGCGATTCGCCATCTCGATGTGGGTGGCGGCTTAGGCGTGACCTACAGCGACGAGAAACCGCCGCAGCCATCGGAATATGCCAAAGCGCTGTTGGCGCGTTTGGACAATCATCGTCATCTTGAGCTGATTTTTGAGCCGGGCCGTGCGATTGCTGCCAATGCAGGGGTGTTGCTGACCAAGGTCGAATTCCTCAAGCACAGTGAGCACAAAAACTTTGCCATTATCGATGCGGGGATGAACGACTTAATTCGTCCGTCCCTGTATCAAGCCTATCAAGAGATCATCCCTGTGGTGCCGCGCGACGGTGAACCGCAAACCTATGATTTGGTTGGCCCGGTGTGTGAAACGGGTGACTACTTAGGTAAAAATCGCTCGCTGGTGTTAGAAGCAGGCGATTTGCTGGCGGTGCGCTCAGCCGGCGCGTATGGCTTTGTGATGGCGTCAAACTATAACTCACGCTGCCGTCCTGCCGAAGTGATGGTCGATGGCGACCAGGCACACCTTGTGCGCGAGCGCGAGAACTTGGCGTCGTTATGGCAGCTTGAACAGCGCCTACCAGAATAAGGATTGGCATGCAGGTACAGTTTGCAAAAATGCACGGACTGGGCAACGACTTCATGGTGGTTGACTGTGTCACGCAAAACGCGTTCTTTTCGCCGGATCTGATTCGGCGTCTGGCCGATCGTCATCGTGGCGTCGGCTTTGACCAGCTATTGGTCGTTGAGCCGCCCTACGATCCCGAAACAGACTTCCACTACCGCATTTTTAACCCTGACGCATCGGAAGTCTCGCAATGTGGCAATGGTGCGCGCTGCTTTGCGCGTTTCGTGCGAATGAAAGGCCTGACCAATAAGCATCAGATCAGCGTGAGCACCCAAGCCGGTAAAATGCTGCTGCACATTGAAAACGACAATCAGGTGCGCGTGAACATGGGCGAGCCGGAGTTCACGCCGGGAAAAATTCCGTTTCGTGCCAACTCGCAAGAGAAAACCTACTTAATGCGGGTGGCGGAGCAGACCTTATTTGTTGGCGCCGTGAGCATGGGCAATCCGCATGTGGTGACCGTGGTTGAGGATGTCGACCACGCCGATATGGACACCTTGGGGCCGTTACTTGAAAGTCACGAACGCTTCCCTGAACGGGTCAATGCTGGCTTTATGCAGATCCTTTCCCGCAATGCGATTAAGCTTAGAGTGTACGAACGCGGTGCCGGCGAAACCCAAGCCTGTGGCAGTGGCGCGTGTGCCGCGGTTGCGGTCGGGATTATACAAGGCGTGCTGGATGAGCAAGTAACGGTGAGTTTACCCGGTGGAGATCTACGCATTCGCTGGCGCGGGCCGGGCCATCCCTTATCAATGACAGGCCCAGCGACACATGTATTTGATGGACAATTGCAATTATGAATGATGGGGTAGAAGCCTCGACACTAGAAACCATGCCACTAAGCGACGAGGCGGTGGCGGCGTATTTAAAAGACAATCCAGATTTTTTTATTCGCCACCGCGATTTGCTGACGCAGCTGACCGTGCCACACGGTGAGCAAGGCGCGGTATCGCTGGTGGAAATTCAACTTAAGCGCCTGCGTGAGCGGGTGGCGGAGTTGGAAGAAGACATTACCCAGCTGATGAGCCTGGGGGCGAAAAACGACGCGCTGTTTCGTGCTTTTGCTGAAGCGCATCAAGCACTGTTGCGTGCCAACACGCCACAGGCGGTGCAAGCGGCGTTAACGGCACTTAGCGAGCAACTGCAACTGACCGTTAGCTTACGGGTGTATGCGCCTATCGACGGGCTGCAGACCATGCCGCGTCAGGCGGTGGATCAATTAAAAAGCCATCATTTTGCAGGACGTCGTTGTTATCTTGGGCGCTTGCGCCGTGTGGATGCGGAAGCGGTGATGGCAACGCCACCGGAGCTAGGCTCTTTTGCGCTGGTACCGATTAAAGGGGAGGGCAAAGAGTGGGGACTGTTGAGCTTTGCGAGCGCAGATGGCGGGCACTTTCAACCAGACATGGACACCCTTTTTATCGAACAGCTGGCCTCGCACTTGGCCATTTTATGCAGCCAATGGGCGAAAAAGGGTGAGCGTCAGTGACAGCGGTAACGCCTGACCAAGCTGCTCCCCGTTCACTGACGGTCCCGCTCGACCGCTTTTATCAATATCAGCTCAGCGAGCGGGGCCTTAGTGCCCATACGCAACGCAATTATCAGCGCCAGTTAGATAAAATTGTCGACTTTCTGACCGCGCGAGGTATCGCCCATTGGCAAGATGTGGATGCGGATTGGGTGCGACAAATTTCGAGCCAAGCCAAACGCGATGGCCTTAAACCGGGCAGTATTGCGTTGCGGCTGTCCGCGTTGCGCAGCTTTTTCGACTACCTCGTTCTCACCGAGCAGCTCGCGGCTAATCCGGCCAAGGGGGTCGCCGCGCCTAAGCAAGGGCGTCAGTTGCCGAAAAACCTTGATGTGGATGAAATGAATCAGCTGCTCGAGGTGGATCAAGACGACCCGCTGTCGGTGCGTGATCGGGCGATGATGGAGCTGATGTATGGCGCAGGATTGCGTTTAGCCGAGCTGGTGGCTCTCAACGTGCGTGATGTCTCGGTACGTAAAGGTGATTTGCGTGTCACCGGTAAAGGGGAAAAAGAGCGCATCGTGCCTTTTTCCGGCATGGCCAAAACCTGGGTGATGAACTGGCTGAAAGTGCGTAACCAGCTCCTCAAAGGGCCAGAAGAGGCACTGTTTATCTCTAAACTTGGCCAGCGAATTTCGCACCGTAGCGTGCAAAAGCGTATGGCGGAGTGGGGACAAAAGCAGGCGGTGAATAGCCACATTAATCCTCACAAACTGCGTCATAGTTTTGCCACTCACATGCTGGAGTCGTCCGGGGATTTGCGCGCAGTGCAAGAGCTGCTCGGCCATGCCGATTTAAGTACCACACAAATCTATACCCATTTGGACTTTCAACACTTGGCGAAAGTGTATGACGCGGCGCATCCTCGCGCCCGCAGCACAGGGGCTAGCAAACCTCGCGCAGGCAAAAAAAACAACTCGGAGTCGTGATATGAAATTTTATCGTCGCTTAAACGCGTTTGATGCGGTGAGTTTTGACTTGGATGATACCTTGTACGATAACTGGCCGGTGATCGCACGTGCGGAGGCGGCGCTAAACGACTATTTGAGTGAGCACTGCCCGCCGCTCGCCGCGCTTGATAAAGCGACCCTTGCGGGATTTCGCCGCCAAGCCCGTGATGAGAACCCAGCCCAACGCTTTGATGTTACCGCGATGCGGGTTGCGCAGCTGACGCTTGCCGGTGAACATGTTGGTTTAACCGCGGAGAAGGCGCGCGCACAAGCCCAAGCGGCGACCACCTTCTTTTGCGGATATCGCAGTGACTTTACTCCGCCAGCGCAAAGTTTGGCTTACTTAAAAGCCTGGTCCGAGAAACTGCCATTGGTGGCCATCACCAACGGTAACGTCGACACCGATGCGATTGGCCTGACGCCGTTTTTCCAGCATATTTTCCGTGCCGGTGAACACGGGGCAGCCAAGCCGAGCCCAGAGATGTTTGATAAAGCCGCGCAGGCCTTGGGCATCGCCCCGGCGCGTATTTTACATGTGGGCGATCACTTAAGTTCGGATGTAGCTGGGGCGCGCCAAGCGGGCATGCAAGCATGTTGGATCCGCCCAGAGCGCCAATCCCCCATGATGCATAAAGGGCGC
Organism: Salinivibrio sp. ML290; assembly: GCF_001995695.1. Lineage (NCBI taxonomy): Bacteria > Pseudomonadati > Pseudomonadota > Gammaproteobacteria > Vibrionales > Vibrionaceae > Salinivibrio > Salinivibrio sp. ML290. Next base: position 30,190 of record NZ_MUEY01000015.1, read on the forward strand.
ACCTTACCGGATGTGGCGATCGACGATTTATCTGAGCTCGATACCCTTATTCAGCAACGGCACCGCTAATAGGTGCCGCTTGGTTTGCGGACTAGCCAGTTATCAAGGTTAAGCCACCCCGGCCCCCACACACTGACCACCAACAAGATTACGCCCCACATTATGTGGTCATCATAGCCACGCTCCCATAGCAGTGGATAGGAGGCGACCGCGACGATGTTGAACACAAATAACGCCAACGTCATGGGACGCGCGAGCAGGCCCAAAGCAACAAATATCGGCAAAATCAGCTCCGCCGCGGTCCCTAAATAAGCGGCCAGCTGCCACGGCAGCAACGGCACTTGATACTCATACTCGAACAGGTATAGGGTGCTGTCCCAATTTTGGTATTTGATCAGTCCGGATTGAAAAAAAATCCACGCTACATAGACGCGACCCACCAGAAGAAGTAGCGGTTGCAGTGGGGTAAGCGCGCGGGCGAAGGTGTGATTGATTGTGGTTAGCCACATGGCTTACTCCTTAGCATTGCAGGCAGTCGTTGGGGTGGTAAATGCATTCATGGCCGCGAGCTCAGACACACACGCCAGTTGCGCCTGTGACAGGGCGCCTAATGGAGTGAGTGGGCAGGCGTTGAGCACACTGACATGATGGGTATTGAGCGCGTACCAATGCACCTTGTCTTGGTTAGCAACCAGTAATAAAGCTTGCGGCTTCTCGACCACCAAGCCTTCGAACTGCTCGGTGGCGATTGCTTGCCACACGTCACTCACCGCGTAGTCGCTTTCAAATAAACGCGCTTGATGGTTGAGCGGTAAACAAACCTGCGCTTGTTGCTCAGGGCTTAGCAACGCGAGCGCGCTGCCTTCAAACGCCGGAGAGGGAGGGGTGAGAGTGAGCACCACTTGCGCCCACTCAAAACGGGCAAGTTCGGCGCAACACGGCACGGGCTCGATAATATTGGGCAGGGCGCGCAAGGTCGCATCGAACTGTGCGCCATAGTCTTCCATTACCCCGGTTTGCGGGGGATGCACCATCGCATGATGACGCGCTACCGCATCAAAACACGCCTCACCCAGTAGTGCACAGGTCTTGGGATACACGCATTTTAGCGTGTCAATGAGGGTGACCACATAATGGTTACGATAAATCTGCAATCGTTTGTCAGCGGCAAGGCGACCGTCTTTTATCGGCAGCGGCTGAGGGTCATCTCGCAATGTGGCAGCAAAGGCCTGCTGTAGGGTTGCCAGCGTCATACCGCCTCCTTATGTCGAGCCAGTCGGTGGTGGGCTTTGGCCGCTTCTGCTAACAATCGCTCGGGTGCGGGCAAGTCGCTATCCCACTCAATGAGGGTGTGGCGAGGGCCGTGGCGGTCAATCCACTGTTGATAGAGCGTCCATACTGCCTCGCTAACCGGCTGGTTATGGGTGTCTATCCAAATTTCTCCTGCGGGGGTGTGTTTGACGGTAAACCCAGCAAGGTGAATTTCTTTCACCGCATGGGCGGGAATCGCGTCAAGGTAGGTGCTGGCGCTGAAATCATGGTTAAACGCGCTGACATGAACGTTATTTAAATCGAGCAGTAAATCGCAGCCCGTGCGAGCGTGTACTTCGGCGAGAAAGTCCCATTCGTGGTAGTCACCCTGAGCAAAGCTTAAATAGCTCGATGGGTTCTCAATCAGCAGAGGACGCTGCAGCGCGTCTTGAACCTGTTGCACATTGGTGCAAAACACCCGCAATGCCTGCTCGGTGTAAGGGAGGGGGAGTAAATCGTGAAAGTGCTGCCCGTCTATCCGGCTCCAACTTAAATGGTCAGACACAAACAGTGGCTCGACGTGTTTGACCAGTGTACACAATTTGTCTAAATGTGCCCGATCAAGCGGCTCGTCGCTCCCCAGCGACAGCCCCACGCCATGACAGCTGATGGCGTAATCCTCACGTAACCGCATCAGGGGTGAGAAGGCAGGACGGTGGGGACGGAAATAGTTTTCACTGTGAATTTCTAACCAGCCAAGCTTTGGGCGATATTGGTCGAAGTAGGCGAGATGTGGTTGTCTGAGCCCCACGCCGGTCAAAACGGTTGCCTCATCCATGGTTGCTCCTTGTGGTCAAATGACAAAGCCCGGGGTTAGCCCGGGCGCGCCATATCACGATGACGAGGTACTGCCGCCGGCTAAGCGATCGCACAAGCCTTTTGGTACCATCACAAACGCATCTTTTTGGCCGTCTTCGGTGGAGGTGCCCGCGCAGGAGCTGGTGTTGGTGGCGCAGTCATTTTGTCCGGCTTTGGCGACGCCATAGCATTTTTCTTTTTCTGCCGCATGGGCCGGTGCGCTAGTGAGTGTGGTCGCGCCTACGGCCAGCAATCCTGTCACAGCGGCGGCAACCGCTAGGTTAGTATGTTTCATCATGCTTCCTCTTCTTGTTCCGTGTTGGTGTTATCAGCCCACTGATTGGTGGTGGGCATATAAACCAAGATAGGAAAACACTGCGCAATCTTTCACCACTTAAGCGATTTTTTGCGTGCTGGTGGCTAACCTGCTGAATTATTGTTTAAAAAAGTTGCGTCGGGATCGGGCGCGCAATTTAGTGGCGAGCTGGTATAATCGCTAACCAGTGTATAAATACCCAGTAAAATGGCAGGTGGCGATGGACGTATCAACTCTTCTTGACGGACTCAACGACAAACAGCGTGAAGCCGTGGCCGCGCCGCTCGGCAACCATTTGGTGTTGGCAGGTGCTGGCAGTGGTAAAACCCGGGTGCTGGTTCATCGTATGGCTTGGCTGATGAGGGTCGAAGAGGCATCGCCATTCTCGGTGATGGCGGTCACCTTTACCAACAAAGCGGCAGCGGAAATGCGCGGCCGTATCGAGCAATTGATGCAAGGCACCGCCTCTGGCATGTGGTGTGGCACCTTCCACGGCATTTGCCATCGTATTCTCCGTGCCCACTATTTAGACGCCAACCTGCCACAAGACTTCCAAATTCTTGATTCAGACGATCAGCAGCGTTTACTACGTCGGTTAATTAAAGCGCAAAACTTGGATGAAAAACACTGGCCCGCCAAGCAAGCGAGTTGGTATATCAATGGCAAAAAAGATGAAGGCTTACGTCCCAAGCACATTGATACCCGCCATGATCCTGTTGAAAGTACTTGGCTGCGGATTTATCAGGCTTATCAAGAAGCCTGTGATCGCGCCGGTTTGGTGGATTTTGCCGAGATCTTGCTGCGAACGTTAGAGTTATTGCGCGATAAAGCGGTGATCCGCGAACACTACCAAGCGCGTTTCCAGCACATTTTGGTGGATGAGTTCCAAGATACCAACAACATCCAATATGCGTGGCTGCGTATGATGGCCGGCCAACAGGCGCATGTGATGATTGTCGGTGACGACGACCAATCCATTTACGGTTGGCGTGGCGCGAAAGTCGAAAATATTCAGCGTTTTCTGGATGATTTCACCACCCCGCAGACCATTCGTTTGGAGCAAAACTACCGCTCAACCAGTACGATTTTGCAAGCGGCGAACACCCTGATTGAAAACAATGCCGACCGGATGGGCAAAAGCCTGTGGACCGAGGGCAAAGAGGGTGAGCCCATCTCTGTGTATGCCGGTTTTAATGAGCTGGATGAAGCGCGTTTTGTGGTCGGGAAAATCAAAACCTGGCAAGACGAAGGCGGCGCGCTCACCGACAGCGCGATTTTATACCGCAACAACGCCCAATCTCGGGTGCTGGAAGAAGCCTTAATTCAAGCCGGTCTCCCTTATCGTATCTACGGCGGCATGCGCTTTTTCGAACGTCAGGAAATCAAAGATGCGCTGGCCTATTTACGTTTGATGGCGAATCGCAATGACGATGCGGCGTTTGAGCGGGTGGTAAACACGCCCACTCGGGGGATTGGTGATCGCACCCTTGAGACGCTTCGTGGCGCGGCGCGCGATCGTGGCCAAACCTTATGGCACACGGCCGAGCAAATCTTGGCAGAAAAAGCACTGGCAGGACGCGCAGCCAATGCGCTGGGCCGGTTTATCGAGCTGGTCAATGCGCTAGAAGATGACACCCGTGACATGGCACTGTATCAACAAACCGATGCGGTGATCCGTCACTCCGGCTTGCGCGCCATGTACGAGCAAGAAAAAGGTGAAAAAGCGCAAGCGCGTGTCGATAACTTGGAAGAGTTGGTGACGGCTACGCGCCAATTTACGCCTCCTGAAGAGGCGGAAGCGGAAGGGATGACACCGCTGTCGGCGTTCTTGGCCCATGCCGCCCTTGAGGCCGGTGAAGGCCAAGCGGACGAGTTTGATGATGCGGTCCAATTGATGACCTTACACAGTGCCAAAGGCCTCGAATTCCCCTTAGTCTTTATGGTCGGGGTGGAAGAGGGTATGTTCCCCAGCCAGATGTCAGCCGAAGAAGCGGGCCGCTTAGAAGAAGAGCGTCGCCTTTGCTATGTCGGCATGACGCGAGCGATGGAAAAGCTCTATCTGACCTACGCAGAAATGCGCCGTGTGTACGGCAAAGACATGTTCCATAAGATCTCGCGCTTTATTCGTGAGCTGCCCGAGGCCTGCTTGGAAGAAGTGCGGATGCGTGCCAATGTCTCACGCCCTGCCGCAAGCGGTGGTCGTTTTTCCAAAACGCAGACTCAGGAGAACTTTAACCAAACCGGGTTTAGTTTGGGTCAGCGGGTTCAACACCCTAAATTTGGTGAAGGCACCATCATCAACTTTGAAGGCAGTGGCGGACAAAGCCGCGTGCAAGTTGCCTTTAATGGGGAAGGGATTAAGTGGTTGGTGACTCAGTACGCCAAACTGGAAGCGCTTTAAGCTCGACCGGTTAACGCCAAAAAACGCCCAGCCTCGGCTGGGCGTGTTGGTATTTATCCTATCACCTGCGTTTTTCAGCTGCATCGTTAGCCGAACACGCCAGCTTGCCAAACGACCGCGCCACCTAGCAGCAAAAACAACAACGCACACAGGCCATCGATAACCGGGGCGACTTTGGTGAGCACTTGCTGTACGCGACTGCCTGATAGCAGCCAGGCGAGTGACGAAAACCAGCCTAATGAGAGCAGAAACACCACCGCCACGGCCATGGCTTTGCCGCTGGCAGACATGCTGGCCGGCACCAAGGTACTCATCAACGAAATAAAAAACACCAAGGCTTTCGGATTAAAAAGGTTGGTCAGCACCCCTTTCCAAAAGGCTTGTTTTTGGCCGCGTACCGCAGGCGCATCATTGGCGGTTTGCGCCGGTGCTGTGGTGGTGGCGAGCAAGCCTTTAATCGCGCTAAGGCCTAAATACATCAGCACACTGCCCCCTGCCACCTGCACCCACATAAACAGTTGCGGGTGCTGATGTACCAACAGGCTGATGCCGGTAATGCTCAGTATTGTGTGCGCCAAAATACTGAGCGATAACCCCAGCGCAATCGCCAAGCCAGTGGCACGGCCATAACGGGTGGCATTTTGGAGCACCAAGGCAAAGTCGGGCCCGGGGCTGAGCAGCGCAATCATATGCACCCCCGCCAGCGTGGCGAGAATAGCGAACTCATTCATCCTGATTTTCCTGCTGACAAAGGCGTGGTCTCTATCTTGGCCTCTTGCTGTCGTTTCGCCCGATAGGCATCAAAGCTAAATATCGCCAAGGCGGCCCAAATAAAGGCAAAGGTGGTGGCTTTATCTGGGGTAAAGGGTTCGTCATACAAGCCGACGGCGAGTAAAAACATTAAGCTAGGGCCGATATATTGGAAAAAGCCCAATACCGTTAAGGGTAAGCGGGTGGCGGCGCCGGTAAAGCACAGTAAAGGCACCGTGGTGATCAAACCGGCAGCGGCCAGTAGCATATTCAGGCTGATGGGATTATCGAGCAGGTTGGCGCTGGGTGTATCGGCAAACTGCCACAGATAAATCAGCGCAACGGGCAAGAGTGTGCAGGTCTCCACAAACAAACCCGGCACCGCAGGGAGATTGATTTTTTTGCGCAGTAAGCCGTAAATCGCAAAACTGGTGGCCAGCACCAACGCAATCCAAGGCAGTGAACCAAAGGTGATCAGTTGTACCAATACCCCTACCAACGCTAGCGCGGCGGCAAGCCACTGTAGACGGCGGAAACGCTCACCAAGAAAGATCATCCCCAGCGCTACGTTCACCAGTGGATTAATGTAGTAGCCAAGGCTGGCATCCAGCATGCGGTTATTGACAATCGCCCAGATAAAAATCAGCCAATTACAGCCAATAAAGCAAGAGGTGAGCATCAACATCAACAGCTTTTTCGGCTCGCGGACAATCGGCTTGAGCTGATAAAAACGACGGGTGAAAAAAAGCAGCAATGCCAAAAAAACAAACGACCACAATACCCGGTGCGCCAAAATTTCCGGCGCCGGAATATGGTTGACCGTTTTAAAGTACATGGGGGCGATACCCCACATAATGTAGGCCGCAAGGGCCAATAACACGCCTTGGCGTGTACGTTTTGGATCAGGAATCACAGCGCAGTCTCGTTATAAGTGTCGGTCAGGGATGAACACGAACGTGTGCATGTTGCCTAGATGTAACAAGTTGTAAGGGCGGGCGCAAGCACCTTTCTCTGTGCTCAGGGTTTCATCGCTTACGGGGTGTCGGTAGAATGAGCGCCAGTTTGAGTAATGAGCTTGATTATGTCCGCCACCCCCGCCCATGCCGATGCGTCAACCGAAACTGACGTCGCTACCGCTGATCCTGCCATGAGTCCTGCCCATCAGGTACTCAAAGCGGTGTTTGGTTATCACCAGTTCCGCGAGGGTCAGCAAGCGGTGATTGATGCGGCGATTGCGGGGCGTGACGCCTTGGTGATTATGCCGACTGGGGGAGGGAAGTCTCTGTGTTATCAGATCCCCGCGTTGGTGCGCACTGGCTTGACCGTGGTGATTTCACCTTTGATTTCATTGATGAAAGATCAGGTTGACCAGCTTAATGCTAATGGTGTTGCCGCGGCGTGCTTAAACTCAGCGATGACGCCTGAGGCGCAAGCGGACACCTTGCGCGCGTTAAATCAGGGGGAGGTGAAGCTACTTTATGTATCGCCTGAGCGCGCGTTAGGGCGCGACTTTATCCATCGCTTAACGGAGTGGCAACTGGCGTTGATTGCGGTCGACGAAGCGCACTGTATTTCCCAATGGGGCCATGACTTTCGCCGCGAATATGCCTCTTTAGGCCAGCTCAAACAGCACTTTCCTGACGTGCCGGTGATGGCGCTGACGGCCACCGCAGATGCCACCACGCGCGAGGATATTTTATCCCGCCTTGCCCTGCACGATCCCTTGGTACATCTGGGTAGCTTTGACCGCCCTAACATTCGCTACACCTTGCTGGAAAAGCACAAACCTTTGGCGCAATTGGTACAGTTTCTGAGTGGTCAACGCGGCCAATCAGGGATTGTCTATTGTAATAGTCGTAAGCGGGTTGAGCAGGTCACTCAAAAACTGTGTGATAACAATATGCTCGCCGCTGCCTACCATGCGGGAATGACCACCGAGGCGCGCGGCTCCGTGCAAGAGGCGTTTCAACGTGATGATGTCAACATTGTGGTGGCGACCGTAGCATTTGGGATGGGGATCAATAAGCCCAATGTCCGCTTTGTGGTGCACTATGATGTGCCGCGCAATATTGAATCTTACTACCAAGAAACCGGCCGAGCAGGGCGAGATGGATTACCGGCTGAAGCGGTGTTGTTGTACGACCCCTCCGACATGGGATGGCTCCATCGCTGCTTGGAAGAAAAGCCGGATGGGCCCCAAAAGCAGGTCGAAAGCCATAAACTGATCGCGATGGGCGCGTTTGCTGAAGCGCAAACCTGTCGCCGTTTAGTGCTCCTAAACTACTTTGGCGAGAATCGCCAAACCCCTTGTGGCAACTGTGATATTTGTCTCGACCCACCCACCCATTTTGATGGCACCGAACAAGCACAAAAAGCGCTGTCGTGCGTGTACCGTGTTAACCAAAGCTTCGGGGTTGGATATGTGGTGGAAGTGTTGCGCGGGATGCAAAATCAGCGCATTAAAGATCATGGTCACGACAAGCTCTCTACCTATGGCATCGGGCGAGAGTGGAGCCATGAATACTGGGTGAGTATTATTCGCCAATTGATCCACCGCGGTTATCTGGTGCAAAACATTGCCCGTAGTTCGGTGCTGCAGTTGACCGAACAAGCGCGACCATTGCTGCGCAGCGAGATTGCCCTCGAGCTGGCGGTGCCGCGTATTGGCCTCAGCCCTCGCACCAAAGCCAACAAGCTGAGCCAGCGCCATTACGATAAAAAACTGTTTGCCAAGCTGCGTAAGTTACGGAAAGCCATTGCTGACGAAGAAGATATTCCGCCTTACGTGGTATTTAACGATGCCAGTTTGATGGAAATGGCCGAGATGCTGCCGTCATCTCAAGCAGAGCTCCTGGCGGTGAGTGGCGTGGGGCAGCGCAAGCTAGAAAAATTCGGCGATGCATTTTTGGACTTAATTGATGATCATCTCAGTGTGAGTGAATTTGGTTATGGCACCGAGTAACTGGCAACTGATGGCGTCCGACGGCGCCTTGGCGTTTTATCAGCCGCAGCTGGATGCGGATAATGCTAAAGAAGTCTGTCAGCCATTGTTAGAAACCCTCGCAGCCTCTGTGCTTGAGTGGCAACAAGACGCTGACATGATGACTTGGCTGATTGATTTTGAAGGCACTCGGCTAATGCTCAAAGCGGCGCATTATACCCAGAGCGTGTGGTTGGAGCCGTTGGACAGCGACGGCGATGAGGTGATTGCGTTTTTACATCGCTGGTGGACGCGTCATCCGCCTCTCTAAATTGCACTGGCACCGTCGATTGATTGCTGTATAATTCGCCACCTCGCGCTACCTGCAGACAGGTAGCTAAGTCTTTTGGGTTCCCTCGCCCCCAATAACAAAAAGGTGCACTATGAGCCACTTTTCTCTTGCTCAGCAGCGTAAAGCGCTGGGCTACCTCGTGATTTTTCATTTACTGATCATTGCCTCCAGCAACTACTTGGTGCAGATCCCCTTTACGGTATGGGGGTTTCATACCACGTGGGGAGCGTTTACCTTTCCGTTTATTTTCTTGGCGACGGATTTAACGGTCAGGATCTATGGTCCAGCATTGGCACGCCGTATTATCTTGCTGGTCATGGTACCTTCGCTGCTGATTTCTTACGTATTATCCGTCTTGTTTTACCAAGGCAGCTATCAAGGCATGGAACAGCTGGGTACGTTTAATCTCACCGTTGCGCGAATTGCGATTGCCAGCTTTATGGCTTATCTGCTCGGCCAGATCTTAGATATTCATGTGTTTAACCGGTTACGCCAGCAACGCCAATGGTGGGTCGCGCCGAGTTGTTCTACCTTGTTTGGTAATGCGTCAGACACGCTCGCGTTCTTTGCGATTGCGTTTTACCAAAGCCAGGATGCCTTTATGGCCGAGCATTGGGTTGAAATTGCCTTGGTAGACTATGCCTTTAAGCTGATTATTAGCTTGGGGCTGTTTATTCCTATGTATGGGGTGTTACTCAACTTGATTATTCGACGAATCACACAGGTGACGCCGTCGGCGACGGTACAGCAAACGTCCTAATTAGTAGCAGAATAAAGAGTCGCATCGCGGCTCTTTTTTTACATCAATGCGGGGAGGTGAGATGGAAATTCGTGCTGGGCACTTAGAGGAGGCGGTAACGGTACTTAACAGCGTGCCCGAGTTGGATGCGGGTGTATCCTTGGAGCAATGCCACGCGCGATTAGCCGGACGCAAGGCATTGGTATTGGTGGGATATCTACACGGTGAGCCTGTGGGGGCGAAAATAGGCTATGCCACCAGTGAGACCCAGTTTTATAGCTGGCTCGGCGGAGTGACCAAAGCGGCCCGTGGCAAAGGGGTGGCGAAAGCGCTACTCAAGGCTCAAGAAGCGTGGGTTGATGAGTCGGGTTATCAAACGCTTGCGGTTAAATCACGCAACCGCTTTACCGCGATGGTGTGCATGCTGGTTTGTCATGGCTATCAGATTGTGGCGTTGGAGGAAAAGGGTCAGCCTGCTGACTATCGCCTTTATTTTGAGAAGCAGATCAATAATTGAGCAGTGAATGCAAAATAATCGCATTTTCTTCTTGATGAACGATAATGAGAATGGTTATTATTAACTTGCACTCAGGGCAAGCCCACATGCTTAACCCTGAAGGCACGACATTGCTCACATTGCTTCCAGTGTATTAGCGGGGCGCTTATCAGACAGTGATTAAGTTAGCCTATTTTTGCTAGGCGACACCTCTCGGGTGTCGCTTTTTTCTTTTCTGGGCAAGGGCTTTTCGAACCTGGGTTGTTGGTGTGATTGCTGTGGGTGCAATGACAGTTTGATGACAGTGAGAGAGTCTGCGCACAAGATCAACAAATGAAAAAGATTCTCAATTAAGTGTTGAAAACGGCAATGAGAATGGTTATTGTTAACTTGTCTTCAGGGCCAAGCCCACATGCTCAGCGCTGAAGGCACGACATTGCTCACATTGCTTCCAGTGTATTGGGGCCAGCAAACTGTTACTAAGACAGCTTTGATTTTGCGCTCACTTGTTATAGCGACGCCCATCTCGGCGTCGCTTTTTTCTTTTCTCTTCTTTGTCTCTTTGTGGATGAGCGTGGCTTAGGCGAGCTCAACCAATTTTTTTACCATACGATTGATACCAACGGCCGCATCAGTGACGGATGTCGCGAGCATATAGGCGGGGGTGGAAAGCAGATGGTGACGTTGGTCTAACACATAATCCGATACCGGACACTCTATATGTTCACCCCCCATACGGTTAAAGGCGGCGGCGATATCAGGCTCATTACCAATGGTGCCTTTGACGCCTTTCGGGTAGATCTGCGGGATCATAATAGGGGCAATACACATATAGCCAGCAGGCTTCTCGGAACGGGCAAAGGCCTGACACACCGCAAACATATCTTGGTGCACCTGAACCGGATCGCCATTGTAGGCAAAATCCGACAAGTTTTTCGCTGCCCCAAAGCCCCCGGGAACCAGTAAGGCGTCGAAGTCATCGGCGTTCAGATCGGTCAGCGGAAGAATATCTCCACGTACAATGCGGCTGGCTTCAGTGAGCACATTACGCGTTTCGCTCATCGCCTCGCCAGTACGATGGTTAATGACATGGTGCTGATCGATATCTGGCGCAAAGCACTGCCATTGGGCATCGTTTTGCTCAAGGGCAAGTAGGGATAACACAGTTTCTTGGATCTCGGCACCGTCAAACACGCCGCAGCCAGATAAGATCACAGCAACCTTTTTCATGACGCTCTCCTTGTATCGGCATTTACAATATTGCAATCAGAGTGGGCAATGCATAAAGCATCGTCTACGCTTAATGGCGTTTGACAGTGTCGCATTGGCCAAGGGCTTATGCGAAATAGTAGTCAAGATCGCAAGATAAATTGGTGATTATCTCCGCAGTTTGTGATGACTTTCTCTGCAACCTTTGACACCGATAGCGATTTCTTTTTCCACACCACAGGATCCTTTTTCGATCAAGATCCAGATCCTGGTTTTTTATTTAAGTTGATGTTTTTATTTAATAAAAAATCAATTTTTCATGCTTGTTTAGACAAAATCAAAATCCTATAAAATAATTACCAACAAAGTTATCCACAGATTGGCGACCTTGTGGGAAAAACCATGGTTAACAGGGGTCGAGACTCGTGGCATGCTTAACGGCTAACGTGTTTAACTGGCGATCAAGATTCTGATATGGCAACTCTTCCCGACAATCCGTTAATCCTTGTGGATGGCTCTTCGTATCTTTACCGGGCATACCATGCGTCTCCCAATCTCACTAATAGCCAAGGCGAACCCACTGGCGCGGTGTTTGGGGTGGTGAATATGCTGCGCAGCCTGTTGCGACAGTACCCGCATTCGCATGTGGCGGTGATTTTTGATGCCAAAGGGAAGACGTTCCGTGACGACATGTACGAGCAGTACAAAGCCAACCGTCCACCGATGCCAGAGGATCTACGCGGGCAAATTGAACCTTTGCACAAGATTATCAACGCGATGGGCTTGCCTTTACTGGCGGTAGAGGGCGTGGAAGCCGACGATGTTATCGGCACGCTCGCCACTCAAGCCTCGAAAGCGGGGATGCCGGTGCTTATCAGTACGGGTGATAAAGACATGGCGCAGTTGGTGGATGAGCATGTCACCTTAATCAACACCATGACTAATGTGGTGATGGATCCTGAGGCGGTGCGTGAGAAGTATGGTTTCGGCCCTGAGCATATTATTGACTATCTGGCTCTGATGGGCGACAAAGTCGATAATATTCCTGGCGTACCGGGTGTGGGCGATAAAACCGCGACCGCGTTGATTGCCAATCTAGGTGGCTTGGACGATATTTACGCCAACCTTGATAAGATTGCTGAGCTCAGCTTCCGCGGCGCCAAAAGCATGGCGAAGAAATTGACTGAGCATCGAGAAGCCGCTTACCTGTCATATCAACTCGCTACGATTAAATTGGATGTAGCGCTCGATTTCACCCCTGAACAGCTGGTCAAGCAAGCGCCTGATAATGACACCTTGGTGACCATGTATCGTGATTTGCAATTCCGCCGCTGGCTCAAAGAGCTGGATGAAGGTGATGCGCCGGAAGAAGTGGTGTCTGATGAACCTATCTCGCAAGCGGCCACGATTGACCGTAGTGGCTACCAAACGCTATTAACGCGGGACGCACTAGACACTTGGCTGAAGAAAATTCGTGACGCTGAGGTGGTGGCGGTCGATACCGAAACCGATAGTCTCAACTATATGGAAGCCAATCTGGTTGGGATTTCATTTGCCGTCGCGCCAGGTGAAGCGGCCTATGTACCCGTGGCTCATGATTATCTGGAAGCGCCCGCGCAGTTATCGCTGGATGAAGTGCTGGAGGTGTTGCGTCCTTGGTTGGAAGATCCTTCAGCCGCGAAAGTTGGCCAGAATCTGAAATATGATGCCAGTGTGTTTGCGCGTCACGGGATCACCTTAAAAGGGCTCGCCTATGACACCATGCTGGAATCGTACGTCTATAACAGTGTGGCGGGACGTCATGACATGGACAGCCTCGCTGAGCGCTACTTGCAGCACACCTGCATCAGCTTTGAAGAGATAGCGGGGAAAGGCAAGAAACAACTGACCTTTAACCAAATCCCTCTTGAGCAAGCGGCACCTTATGCGGCGGAAGATGCCGATATTACGTTGCGTTTGCACCAATACCTGATTGGTAAAGTCACCAGTGACGAGAAACTGAAAACTATCTTTGAGTGCTACGAGATGCCGCTAGTCAGTGTGTTGTCGCGTATGGAACGTCATGGAGTGCTAATCGACAAAGACAAGCTGGCGACCCAATCAGAAGCGTTACATACTCGTTTGATTGAGCTTGAGCGTGAAGCGTTTGAGATTGCTGGTGAGGAGTTCAACTTAAGCTCGCCCAAGCAACTACAAGCGATTTTGTTTGAGAAAATGGGCCTGCCGGTGGTAAAGAAAACTCCATCAGGCAGCCCCTCAACCAATGAAGAAGTGCTGCAAGAGCTCTCACTCGACTACCCGCTGCCAGCGCGGATTTTGGAATACCGTGGGTTGGCAAAACTCAAATCGACTTACACGGACAAATTGCCGCGCATGATCAATGCGCAAACCGGCCGCGTGCATACCTCGTATCATCAAGCCGTTACTGCAACAGGGCGCTTATCGTCCACCGATCCGAACTTACAAAATATCCCTATTCGTAACGAACAGGGTCGCCGTATTCGAGAAGCCTTCACCGCGGAACCGGATCACACGATTTTGGCGGTCGATTACTCGCAAATCGAATTGCGGATTATGGCGCACTTATCCGGTGATAAAGCCTTGCTAGAAGCCTTCCGTGAGGGCAAAGATATTCACGCCGCCACCGCAGCGGAAGTGATGGGGGTAAGCCTCGATGAAGTCACCAGTGAACAGCGTCGCCGCGCCAAAGCAATCAACTTTGGCCTGATTTATGGCATGAGTGCCTTTGGCTTATCTCGTCAATTAGGGATTGGTCGCCATGAAGCACAAAGCTATATGGATACTTACTTTGAGCGTTATCCAGGCGTGAAGGCCTACATGGACCGCACCCGTGAACAAGCAGCGGAAAAAGGCTATGTGGAAACCATTTTTGGTCGTCGCCTCTATTTGCCAGAAATTAAATCGCGTAATGGCATGCGTCGTAAAGGGGCAGAGCGCGCGGCAATCAATGCGCCGATGCAAGGAACCGCCGCCGATATTATCAAGCGTGCGATGATACTGGTTGATCAATGGATTCAAGCCAATGCGGCGGATGATGCTCGCCTAGTGATGCAAGTTCACGATGAACTGGTGTTGGAAGTCAAAACGTCATCAATGTCCAAAGTTGAAAGCCAAGTACGGAAATTGATGGCATCAGCGGCTGACTTGGATGTCCCTTTGATTGCCGAAGCCGGTTTCGGGGATAACTGGGGAGAAGCCCACTAAGTTCAGGGTTTTTATTGACCTTTCTGTCGTTTTATACCGAAAGCCGATATTTTTATCGGCTTTTTTTTGGTCACTATCCACCTGATCTTTGGCGTTTTTACTCTAAATCGCCTTATTTTTATGAAAAAAAATTACGTAAGATACTTTTCAATACTGAGTGATTGATATACAGTTAACAACGTAGGGTACAGAGGTAAGATGTTCTATCTTTCAGACCTTTTGTTTCACGTTATTGGATTTGGCTGATTCAGCAGCCCCAGTCAGGATACTGACTGGGGCTTTTTTTATTGGCTAATCGTCAACGCGATGAGTCGACCCTGCCACTGCCTTTTTTGTGTTTTGCTGATTCGCATCATCCCATTCTTTTCAAAAAAATTAGAGTAATTACTTTAATTATGGCTGGAGGCTTGGTTATAATGCGCACAGCTTCTTGTTCTTTATGTGTCTATGGGGGCTGATTGAGCTCGCTTACGCACAAAGATTCGCCGACTCTCGTATTGAGGGTCGGCTTTTTTTTATCTGCGTAAGCGACAGGTGGGCCCTACCCGTCCAAGAGGGTTAATCGGTTGGCTTTGGGTCGTCTGCGATCACCGGGGGTGTTTGTTGATACCAAGCGTCTAGTTTACGGCGCAATTTGTCGACGCCCATCCCTTTGAGCGATGAGTACAACTCGACCTCAACATCCCCGCAAAAGGCCAGTGACGCTTCGCGGATTTTCATCAGTTGCTGCTTACGTGCCCCTGATTTCAATTTGTCGGCTTTGGTCAGTAGCACTAACACCGGTAAGTGAGATTCAACCGCCCAGTAAATCAGTTGCTGATCCAAGTCTTTCATCGGATGACGAATATCCATCAAGACCACTAATCCGCCAAGTTGATCACGTTTTTGTAAATATTCCCCCAGTGAACGCTGCCACTTCTCTTTCATTTCCAACGGGACTTGGGCATAACCATAACCAGGTAGGTCGACAATGTGACACCCTTCGTCCACTTTAAAGAGGTTAATTAATTGTGTGCGCCCGGGTGTCTTACTGGTCTTTGCTAGGCTCTTTTGGTCACAAAGACGGTTAAGGGAGCTAGACTTACCGGCGTTGGAACGGCCAGCAAACGCAATCTCTATCCCCGTATTATCAGGAAGATGGCGAATGTCGGGTGCGCTGGTAACAAACTGGGTGTTACGGTAATTAAGTGATTGCTCCACTGTTAACTCCGTCTCGTCTTGGTGTAGTAGACTGATTACTTTTGTGTGAATTTGTGTAAAATAACCGTGCTCGGTTTTTGATCGGTAATTGTACCATGACGGTAACTAAGTAGTGGTACTGGAAGCTTGATAATTATAAACGGAATGTCATGAAGAAATTAGCGCTAATATTGACTCTCCTCGCCAGCACTTCAGTCTGGGCCCAAGGAGATGCTGAAGCGGGCAAAGCAAAATCCAATACCTGTGTCGCCTGTCACGGTGCTGACGGTAACAGTGTTTTGCCTGATTACCCAAACTTGGCGGGTCAGCACGCCAACTATCTAGAGAAACAACTGAAAGAATTTAAGCTCGGCGCGCAAAGCGGCGGTGAGCAGGGGCGTTATAACGCTGTGATGGCTGGTATGGTGGCACCGCTCTCTGAGCAGGACATGGCAGACTTAGCGGCTTACTATGCAACCTTAACACCCAAGCCTGGCACCACGCCCGAAACGGCCATCGAAGTAGGCCGTCAGCTCTACATGGCGGGCGATCCGGAGCGCGGTATTGCAGCCTGTACAGCCTGTCATGGTCCTCGCGGGAATGGCACCCCTTCTTCTGGTTTCCCGAAAATTTCTGGCCAGCCTGCGAAGTATCTAGCCAGTCAGTTGAAAATGTTCCGTGCCGGAGAGCGTCATAATGATATGAACAAAATGATGCGCTCGGTTGCGGCGAAACTGACGGACAAGGAAATTGATGCACTGTCTAACTACTTAGGCGGGCTCCACTAATAACCGAGCTGTCCAACGAAAACGGTGGCGTAATGTACGCCACCGTTTTTTTTATCTCTTCCATTTATGCGACAGTCTATGACGCTTGGCACGTATTTTGTCAGCACATCACTGATAGCGACAACGGCGACCTTCTGCGTAAGAGATTGGCTATTCTCTTGCAAGAAAAACACGTCATTTTTTGAAAGACATATTTTATGTTCATTTAAAATCAGTCAGTTACCTCTGTGTCTTGTTCCCTGATTCAATGTTTTATGGCTGGCATTCTAGGCAGTCGCGCTCATTGCGATATGCTACCACTATCAACAGGACGTTGGTCTTAAGGACAAGTGATTGAGCCAAGCAAGGCACATGAGCACCAGGACGGTCTGACCACAGGATGTGGATGTTGCCAAGGTAGGCGCACAAGGACGACGTGACACAGGATGTGTGGTGGGTGTCGAACGACAAGGACGCAGGAAGCGACTGACACGCAGGTATGCGACCCACGATAACAGGACGTTGATACTAAGGCGCCAAGCGCCATGAGTCAGGGATGAACAAGGTACCAGGACGGACACTATCCGCTTATTATCGCAAGCGCGATACGCGACAGGCTTTATGCCTGTCGCTTTTTTATTGACCCACTTTCTGCTACATTCGCGCCAGCATTTGGCATAGATGAATGATATGCAGCACTGCCCTTTATGTGAGCACACAACTACCCATCTTTATCACACCGACAAACGCAGAGCGTACCTTCAGTGCGCGGCGTGCGCGTTGGTGTTTGTTGAGCGCCAGGCATTGCTCGCGCCTGAAAATGAGAAAGCTATCTATGACTTACACCAAAATCACCCTGAGGATGACGGTTATCAGCGTTTTTTATCGCGTGTGATCAACCCTTTACTCGACCGCTTATCGGTGCCAGCAAAGGGGTTAGATTTTGGTTGTGGTCCTGGGCCTGTCTTGGCCAGTATGCTGCGAGACGCAGGGCATGATGTCGCCTGCTATGATCCCTTCTATGCGCCACAAACCGACGTACTGGATGCACATTATGACTTTATTACCTGTACGGAGGCCATCGAGCATTTCTATTGGCCAAAGGTGCAATGGCAGCAGTGGTTATCGATGCTCAAGCCGGGGGGTTACTTGGGCATCATGACCAAGCTGGTTAAAGATCCAGACGCTTTTTCACGCTGGCACTATAAGAATGATCTGACGCATGTCAGCTTTTTTAGCCGATATACATTCCAGTTTTTAGCTCACCAAGCGGGGTTGGAACTGACGTTTATCGGCAACGACGTAATTTTAATGAGGAAACCAGAGTCATGACGCGTAAAAAGAAAACGCGCCGCGTAGGATCGGAAGGCCCGGCGCAATACGTAGATAAGAATCAGAACGAGCAAGACCGCATTGCGCGAATGCTGAAAAAGCAAAAAAAGCGTAAAGGCAAAAAAGCCGGCTCGCGTCATTCAGAAGAAGACAACAAGCAAGTGCGTCGCAGCGGTGGCAAAAAAGACCCGCGCATAGGCAGTAAAAAGCCGATCCCATTGGGTACGGATGCAGAAAAACCTAAGCAACCCAAGCTCACACCAGAGCAAGAGCTCGCCAAGCTTGAGCAAGATCCACAATTGAACGTGTTGTTGGATAGAATCGAAAATGGCGAGAAATTAGGGGCGGGTTTACAAGCTTATGTGGATGAGAAGCTGGATCGGATTGAGGTGCTGATGGATAAACTGGGCCTGCTTGCCGACGATAATGAGTTGGATGATGACGACGACCTGCTGGCTAAATTTGAGCAACAGGACGATTAACAAGGAGTAACCGGTGCAGGAGTGGATCTGGATATTGGCAGGACTTGGGGCGCTCATTATTTTAGCGCTATCGGTTTACGCAGGCGTATTGCTGGCGAAGTTAAAGCGACAAACCAAGTGGCAAGCCGAGATGAAAGAGGCAGCGATCAACCAACGCAATGACAAAATCATTGAGAGTGTTGATGTGATTGCGTTTGCCGCACTACAGAATCAATGCGATTTATCGGAGGCTGCGATCCGCCTTTACATGATCATGGATCATCTACAAGGCGATAAACGGGTTGCGTTTGATAGCCGCTACCCGGCCTTGTTTGAACTGTATGAGGCGGTAAAAGATACCCCTCGCGGTGAGGCAAGGAAGGGATTGAAAAAGAATGAGCGCATGCGACTCGACTTAGACCGAGCCAAACATGAAGCGCGTTTGGAAGAGGCGATAAAAGTTGAGCTTGCGGAAATCCTCGCCTTCACCGGCGCGCGTCACATCCCTGATCATATCCTCACGCACTAAGTGTGACTGCCTGGAATGCAGCCTATCGTGGCTGCTTTCCTCTGTCATTTTGCCTCAATACCCTTATAATTATTGGGCGAAAATCGATCTCACCGACACTTTCGCAACACCAGTGCGGGTAGTGCTAAACACCTTACTCAAGGCTGTGGCACACTAGACGCTGTTACTCCTTTCCTAAGCGCTTTTGCGGAATGTAAGCCATGTCATCACCACAAATCATTTGGGATCAAGCCCTTATCAATAAGTACAACTATTCAGGGCCCCGTTATACGTCGTATCCGACGGCACTCGAATTTCATGAGGCGTTTGCGCCCGCGGAATTTGATATGGCGTGTAGTCAGTACCCTGAGCGCCCGTTGTCGTTGTATGTGCATATCCCGTTTTGCCATAAACTTTGTTATTACTGTGGCTGCAATAAAGTGGTGACACGGCACCAACACAAGGCGGATGAGTATCTAGATGCGCTTGAGCACGAAATCCGTCAGCGTGCTTTCTTGCTGGGTTCACGTCGAGTGACTCAGCTGCATTGGGGCGGTGGCACGCCCACCTTTCTCACCAAGGCGCAAATCTCCCGCTTAATGGGATTATTGCGTCAAGAGTTTGGTTTTGAGCGCGATGCGGAAATCAGCATTGAAGTCGACCCGCGCGAAATTCCACTCGATATGCTCGATCACCTGCGGAGCGAAGGTTTCAATCGCATCAGTATCGGGGTGCAAGACTTTGATAAAAAAGTGCAGCAGCTGGTCAATCGCGAGCAAGATGAAGACTTTATTCACGCCTTGGTTGAACGTGCCCGTGAACTGGGCTTCCGCTCCACCAACCTCGATTTGATTTATGGCTTGCCCAGCCAATCTCCAGAGGGGTTTGCCAAAACCTTAGCGCAAGTTTTGACGATGCGTCCGGGTCGACTCTCAGTGTTTAATTACGCGCACTTGCCTAATTTGTTCGCGGCGCAGCGCAAAATCAAAGAAGAGGATTTACCGTCTCCGGACGCCAAGCTCACCATGTTACAAGACACCATCAATACGTTAACAGGGGCAGGTTATCAGTTTATCGGGATGGATCACTTTGCTCTGCCTGATGATGAGCTGGCGGTGGCGCAGAGAGAAGGGCGTTTACATCGCAACTTCCAAGGCTATACCACGCAAGGTGACTGTGATCTGCTCGGACTCGGCGTATCGGCGATTTCGATGATTGGTGATTGTTACGCGCAGAACCAAAAAGAGATGAAAGCGTATTATCAGCAAGTGGATGCTGAACGCCATGCACTGTTTAAAGGCGTGATGCTTGAGGCGGATGATCGCATTCGTCGTGATGTCATAAAAGCGCTGATGTGTAACTTCACCTTAGAAAAAGCGGACATTGCGACACGTTACCAGATAGATTTTGATCAGTATTTTGCTGAAGATCTGGCGTTACTGCAGTGCTTTATTGATGACGAGTTGGTGCAAGTGACCGATCAAACGATTACGGTGACCAAAACAGGCCGTATGCTGATCCGCAATATCTGTATGAGCTTTGATGTTTATTTGCGAGATAGAGCGCGTCAGCAACAGTTTTCGCGGGTGATTTAGCCTAAAAAAACCGCCAAATGGCGGTTTTTTTACGGCGCGAGGCTCGTGTGGAGAGGCTCTACGGCGACCTAGCGTGTTGCCGCGTGGGCTGTCAGTGCGGCTTTCTCGCTATCAGACAAGAAAGCAATCGAAAGACCATTTTCTTGCAATGTGGTGATTTGCGCAGGGGTTAAGCCTGCGGCAGGGGCAGCCACTTCATACTCATAGGGCAGCTCAATGCCTTCTACCGCTGGGTCGTCGGTATTCAAGGACGCCAAAATGCCATGGTCGAGGAATTGACGCACAGGATGTTGTGCGAGATCGGCAATGGTGCTGGTTTGGATGTTTGACGTCAGGCAAGTTTCGATA
Organism: Salinivibrio sp. ML290; assembly: GCF_001995695.1. NCBI lineage: Bacteria > Pseudomonadati > Pseudomonadota > Gammaproteobacteria > Vibrionales > Vibrionaceae > Salinivibrio > Salinivibrio sp. ML290. The sequence continues at coordinate 50,897 of NZ_MUEY01000015.1, forward strand.
CCTATCTGGTGTTTAGCCAAATAATCCATCAGCGCTGGGTCCTCTATTGCCTTGACCCCGTGACCGATTCGGGTGGCGCCGAGCTCATTGATTGCCTGCCACATACTGGCGGCGCCAGCGGCTTCGCCCGCGTGTACGGTGACTTGCAGATCGCTGGCCCGTACTTTGGCAAAGTGCTCGGTGAATTGGTCACCTGGTTGGCCCAGCTCATCACCGGCCAGATCGATGGCGACTAAGTGTGATTTTTGCGTCAGTAGCGCATCGAGCTCGGCCATACATGCTTGCGTGCCGAAAGTACGGCTCATGATACCAATCAAGTTGGTTTTCACGCCAAAGTCGCGGCTACCCGCCTGCACACCATCTACCACGGCTTCTACCACCCCTTCGAGGGGGAGCTGATGCTTCAGCGCCATGTAGTAGGGCGAAAAGCGCAACTCGGCATAATCAATTTGAGCGTTTAAGGCATCTTCTACGTTTTCGTAGGCGACGCGGCGGACGGCATCTAAATCACCTAATACTGCCACGCCCCAATCGAGCTTAGACAGGAACGCGACCAAATCGGGTTCGGTCTCAACCACTTGCACATGTGGGCGCAATGACTCGATATCAGTAGCGGGTAGCGGCATCGCAAATTTTTGCCCTAATGCCAAAATGGTTTCGATACGAATATTGCCGTCTAGGTGGCGGTGTAAATCCGTCACGGGTAAGTCTTTTCTTATCATCATCGGTTCCCAGCAGGTGAGTTGGGGCTCAGTATAGCGAGTGACCTGCTCATCGTCAGTAGTCAGTGTGTCGATGGCGTGACAGCTATCGCGTGGGGAGCTTGTCCGTTACCCGTTCTGTTGGTTGCTCGGTGAGGGGCAGCGGTTTGGCAAACAAGAAACCTTGTGCAAAATGGCAACCGATGTCGCGCAGACGCTCGGCTTCTTCCTGGGTCTCTATCCCCTCGGCCACTAGGTGTACATCCATGCCACGTGTCATGGCAACCACGGCTTCAATGATGCGTTGGTTGGTGCTGTTTTCAGTCATCGAGTGAACGAAGCTGCGATCAATCTTAAGGCTATCAAACGCCATTTGGTGAAGGTATGCCAGCGATGAATAGCCGGTGCCAAAGTCATCGATAGCAATTTTAATTCCCAGCGCACGGATTTTGGTTAACCCTGAAGTTGCCAAGTGTTCGTGGCTCATCAGCTGTGACTCAGTGATCTCCAAGGTTAAATTATCCGCTGGCAGTTGAGTACGATCCAGCACGCTTTGCAGTTTGTCGATAAAGTCGGCCGACAGTAGCTGACGAGCGGATAAGTTCACGTGTAGCTGATAATTGGCTGGCCATAAGCCTTTTTGAATCTGCGCCACGGTGTCATAGGCGGCTTGCTCAAGTACCTGCATGCCGATTTGATTAATCAAGCCACTTTGTTCGGCCACGGGAATGAATTCAGCCGGGGAGACCATGCCGCGTGTAGGGTGGCGCCAGCGCACCAAGGCTTCTGCGCCGCAGAACCGGCCATCAAGCAAGCGGACAAAGGGTTGATAATAGACCTCAAACTGGTGATGCTGAACGGCGTGATGAAGCTCGAGGAGAAGCCGTGATTGCTCTTGAATCCGTGCCTGCATATTGGCTTCAAAGTACACGTACATCGCTGTTTCACTGCGTTTGGCTTCACTCAATGCGAGACCAGCGTGATCAAGGCCTTCATAGATGGCATCGCCAAAGGTGTAGCCAAAGACTACGCCCGCACATGCGTCGACCAGGACATCATCGTTGCCAATGGTGACGGGGCGCTTAAATAAACTCAATAACTGATCGACCAATGCCTCTGATTGCGTTCGGTTAGTGGTATTGGGCGCGAGAACGGCGAACTCATCGCCACGTACGCGTGCCAGTAGCATCCCAGAGCCATCGGAGAGGGCGCTGAGTCGATCGGCAATCGCGCATAAAAGCGTGTCCCCGCCTTCTTGTCCCAGGCTGTCATTAATATTACGAAAGCCATTGATCCCCAAAATCACCAAGGTATTGGGAGCGTGATAGCGTAAGCCAGCGGCCTGTTCAATCAAGCCTTCTCGCGTATAGAGTTGCGTGAGGTTATCTTGGCGGACTTGTTGACGCAGCGCATTGAAAGAATGCTGCAATTTGACCGACATATTATTAAACGCTTCTTTGAGTATCGCGATTTCCCGCAGGCTTGCGGGTGTATTGATGCGGTAAGTCAAGTTGCCGGATGCCAGTTTGGCTGCCGCTTCAGCGGTGTCTCTCAATGGGCGAGTCAGTTGGCGTATAATGAAATACACCACCGCAAGCCCGACCAGTGCCATGGCTACCACCAGATAAATACTGATTTCTTGCTGGCTAAGAAGGTTTTTTAACAGTAGCTGGTCGGGCAGTGCGACCACCACATACCATTGATGCTGAAAGGGAGCGGGCATTGCCACTTTTTTAATGGTGCCATAAAAATGGCCCTTATCGGCAATATCGAAATTAAAGGGCTTGCCTAAACGGCTGGGGTCGGGCGGCCACGCATTTGCGACCTGGCTAATCGTATTGTCGAGGACTGGATTATGGGTAATTGCAGGAAAGTGCAAGATATTGCTGGGACTTTCTTGGCCACTGTGGGCGACCATCCGACCCTCATCGTCGACAATAAATAATGCCCCCCCGAGCTTTTGTTGACGCTCGCTGAGGAAGCGGTTAAACGCATTGAGCTTGATGTCGCTGGCGACCACGCCCCACACATTATCATTGACCATCACCGGGGCGATGGCCGATAAGGAGACTTCACCGACTTCATCGGCATCACGATAAATGTCGGTCCAGCGCGGCTGCTCGCGATTAAAAGCAGGAATGTACCATGGGCGGATGCGTGGGTCGTAATGGTTGTCTTGGTAGATGACGTTAGCGTTTGGCGTGCGGCCATCAAAAATACGCAGTGTGCCTTGGGTCGCGTCACTCTGCTCCATCAAAATATACTGACCCGCTTGGCTTTTACGGTAGCCAAAATACGTCCCTTCGGCATCCACCCCGATACTGAGGACCTGCATGTAGGGCATGGCTTGGTAGAGGGAAGTGTAGCTATTGAGAAGATAATCACGCAGCCCTGAGTCGGTCATTGGCGTATCGCCAAGTCGGGCGGCAAGGCTGTCGGCGACAAAGATGTTGGCATTAAAGGGGTGAGCAAGATACTGGCGCAAGTCCCGCTCAATACCGACCGAGTAGTCTTCGAGTAATAACTTACCGACAAATTGTGAGCTGGAGCGATAGTGGTTGTTGATGGTAATAATGATCACGACCAACGTCAGTGTCAGGACGAGAAACACGGGGAGCATCACGGCAGCGCGTATCGACAATGGACGTAAGTTTCTCATCAGGACAACAACTTCACTCTTATCAGAAAAATAACACGATTGTTGGATTTTACCTCAATCTCTTTACTTAAATTTAGCAGAGGTTCAAAGAGTGTCAGTTTCAATAATGAGTTACGACTCAATATTTAGCTCTTTGAGTTTGCGTGTCAGGGTATTACGTCCCCAACCTAAAATTTTAGCCGCCTCTTGTTTGTGGCCATGAGTGTGCTTGAGCGCCGACTGCAACAAGATGCGTTCGACGCTGGGTAGCGCTTGTTGCAAAATGCCGTGTTGTCCTTGTGTTATCGCATCTTGGGCCCATTGGGTGAGGGCTTGCTGCCAATCATGTGCTTCACTGTCGGCCACAGTGCTGGGCTGGTTGAGCAGCTCCCTTGGGAGATCGGAGGGAAGCACTTCCTTACTGCTGGCCATCACGGTCAGCCATCGGCAGGTGTTTTCTAGCTGGCGGACGTTACCCGGCCAAGGTAACTGGCTCATCATGGTTTCTGTGTCTGGGTGGAGTTGCTTGGCTTCGACATCCAGCTCTTTGGCGGCGCGGGCAAGAAAATGCTGACATAGCTGGGGAATATCTTGGCGCCTATCTTTGAGTGAGGGCAGATGAACGCGGATCACGTTCAAGCGGTGAAACAGGTCTTCTCGGAAACTGCCTTCTGTCACCAAGCGTTCGAGATCCTGGTGGGTAGCCGCGATAATGCGCACATCCACATCGACCGCCGCGTGACCGCCGACCCGATAGAATTGGCCATCCGCTAGCACACGCAGTAAACGCGTTTGCACATCCAATGGCATATCGCCAATTTCATCGAGAAATAACGTCCCCCCATTGGCTTGCTCAAAGCGTCCTTGCCTGACCGCGTTGGCCCCAGTAAATGCCCCTTTCTCATGACCGAACAGCTCGGACTCAATCAAGTCTTTGGGGATGGCGGCCATATTCAGGGCGATAAAGGCTTGATTGGCCCGCGGACTATGACGATGTAGCGCTTGGGCGACTAGCTCCTTACCCGTGCCCGACTCACCATTGATTAACACCGAAATCGAGGAGCGTGACAGCCGGCCAATGGCACGAAACACCTCTTGCATCGCGGGGGCCTCGCCGATGATCTCTGGTGTCTGCGTTTGCGGCTGTTGTGACGTTTGTTGCTTTTGCTGCTCTTTATAGTGGGCCAGTGCGCGCTCAACCAGAGCCAGCGCTTCATCAATATCAAACGGCTTGGGCAGGTATTCAAACGCGCCTTTTTGGTAGGCGTTAACCGCGGCATCTAAATCCGAGTGCGCGGTCATGATGATCACGGGTAAGTCAGGGTGTTGCTCTTGTACCGCTTTTAGCAGCGCCAGCCCATCGCTACCTGGCATGCGAATATCGGAGACCAACACATCAGGGCGACGTTCATGCAGGGCACTGAGTACATTTTCAGCATTGCTAAACGTATCGCAGGTGAGGCCGGCGGCACTGAGGGTGCGTTCCATCACCCAACGAATGGAGCTGTCATCATCAACAATCCAAATGGTCCCTTTACTCATGTGGCGTGTCCTTTTCAATGATTGGCAATTGGATGGTGAAGCAGGTATGGCCTGGCCAGCTATTCACGTCAATTTTGCCTTGATGCTGATCGATTAAATGATGGGTGATAGCGAGTCCAAGCCCATTGCCGTCAGCCTTGCTCGTCACCATGGGGTAAAACAAGGTGTCCTGCAGATGCGGCGCGATCCCAGGCCCATTGTCGATGATTTCAATTTGCGCGACCACTCGGTGACGCTCGCCATGGATCACGGTTTGAAAGCCTGTACGCGTGCGGAGCGTCAAACAGGCGTCAGGCTGACCGCGTATGGCATCGGCAGCATTGGTGGCGACGTTGAGAATCGCTTGCTCAAGCTGCTCAGGATCCATCTCAAAATCGGGTAAGCTGGGGTCGTAATCGCGAATGATCTGGATGCCTTCGTGGTTATCGAGGCTGATCAATTGGCGGACTTTTTCCAACACAACGTGAATGTTTTGTCGTTGGCGCAACCCAGGGCGCTGTGGCCCCAGTAAACGGTCGACCAAGTTTCGCAATCGGTCGGCTTGCTCGATAATAATTTGCGTATATTCAGTCAAGTTCGCATCAGGCAGCATCTTTTCTAGCAACTGTGCCGCCCCGCGTAAGCCGCCGAGCGGGTTTTTTATTTCATGTGCCAAGCCGCGTACCAACTCTTTTGCCGCTTGTTGTTGCGCTTTTTGGGTAAGCTCCTTACTGATCCTTTGTTGTTGGCTGACCACATTCACTTCCAGTAACAGCCGTCCCTCATCTTCTTGATCAAACAACGGACTGGCGCTGAGTTGCACCTTTTGTGGCTGGCCGTCCACCACCCAGGTCACATCACTGTCCGTCAAGCTTTGCCCGGCACGAGTGGTGTTGGCAATTTGTCCCCAGTCGACGCTGGCGTGCTGAATCTGCGCGGTGAGCGGTTGTGTCAGCAGGCGCCTGGCACTTTGGTGCATCAGCTGCTCGGCGGCCGCGTTGACGTACTGAATACGCCATTGGCTATCCACCACAATGATCGCGGTGAGAAGATGATCGAACAGTTGAGCGGGGGTCATCCGTGTTGCGTCCTTGTTTGCACTGTTTTGGTGCATTGAGTGTAATCGAGATCCTTGCTTGATGCAGCTTGCACTGCCGGGTTTGTGAATTCATCGGCGTTGCCGCGGATTAATCATGCGTTCGATGTGGCTGATTCACATGGGCGCGATGCAAATACACCTGATGCTCAGAGGATGATGCAATTACCTTGCCGCTTTCTAAATAGCGGACTTGAAAACGATGGGTGCCCCTGTCTATCGGGCTGAGGTGCCATTGTAGTGTGAGCTGTGAGGCGCTGCGCGTCTGCTTAGGGTGAGCCTGAACGGGGTTACCGTCCATCACCAGCTGGACCTGGTCGCTTGGGGAAGCCGCCGGAGCAAGGGTGGCTTTTACTGAAACCTTACCGGGATTACTACGTAACGTCGCGCCATCACTGGGGTGAACCAGTGTGATCGCCACGTTTGATTGACTGGCGGGCTGGGTGGTTGTCTGCGGCGGTTGCGTTAACGATGGCGACACCGGCGAGGGAGCATAATGCCGCACTTGGTGGGGCGCATTGGGAGGCTGATCACTGATATGCCACTGTCCGTTTTGATCCCTCCATTGGTAAATCGTGCCAGCCTGGCAGGTGACAGTGAGGCTGAACACGATGATGGCTATCCAGCGCATCGCTTACCCTTCTTTTTCTGCAGATATGGACCATGATAAGCCACATCGTGCGGGTAAAAAGCACAAAAAAGCCCACCTGCGAGGTGGGCAACAATTTGCGTTGTTTGCGCGCTTATACCGAGTAGTACAGCTCGAATTCTACGGGATGCGTGGTCATTTGGATGCGCTCAACGTCTTCGCCTTTCAGCGTGATGTAAGAGTCGATGAAGTCATCAGAGAATACGCCACCTGTGGTCAAGAATTCACGATCCGCGTCAAGCGCTTGCAGGGCCTCTTTCAGTGACTCGGCAACGGTTGGGATTTCCGCTGCTTCTTCCGCTGGCAAGTCGTACAAGTCTTTGTCCATGGCATCGCCAGGGTGGATCTTGTTCTTAATCCCGTCTAGGCCAGCCATTAGCATGGCTGCGAAGCAGAGATACGGGTTGGCTGTTGGATCGGCAAAGCGAAGCTCAATACGGCGTGCTTTCGGGCTCGGTACCACAGGGATACGGATTGACGCTGAGCGGTTACGTGCTGAGTAAGCCAACATGACCGGCGCTTCAAAGCCTGGGACCAGACGCTTATACGAGTTGGTTGAGGCGTTGGCGAATGCGTTGATCGCACGCGCGTGCTTGATGACACCGCCAATGTAGTACAGTGCGGTTTCAGACAAACCACCGTATTTGTCACCGGCAAACAGGTTTTGACCATCTTTGGCAAGCGACTGGTGGACGTGCATTCCTGAACCATTGTCACCAACCAGTGGCTTAGGCATAAAGGTTGCCGTTTTACCAAAGGCGTGCGCGACATTGTGAACCACGTATTTGTAGATTTGAATTTCGTCGGCTTTGGTGGTCAAGGTGTTGAAACGGGTGGCAATTTCATTCTGGCCCGCGGTCGCTACCTCGTGGTGATGTGCTTCAACCACTAGACCCATTTCCTCCATCACTAATGACATGGCAGAACGGATGTCTTGTGATGAATCAACCGGTGCAACTGGGAAATAACCGCCTTTCACACCAGGGCGGTGACCTTTGTTACCCCCTTCGAGAGCGGTGCCTGAGTTCCAGCTTGCTTCGACGTCGTCAATTTTGTAGAACGAGCCAGCCATATCGGTGGCAAATTTGACGTCGTCGAATAAGAAGAACTCTGGCTCAGGACCGATGAGAACGGTATCGGCGATGCCGGTTGCGCGCATGTAATCTTCTGCGCGTTTAGCAATTGAGCGTGGGTCACGGTCGTAGCCTTGCATGGTTGAAGGCTCAAGAATGTCACAACGGATATTCAGGGTACTTTCCTCGGTAAAAGGGTCAAGCACGGCAGAGCTTGGGTCAGGCATCATCACCATGTCTGACTCATTAATGCCTTTCCAGCCCGCAACCGATGAGCCATCAAACATTTTGCCTTCTTCAAAGAAGTCATCATCAATCTGATGTGAGGGAATAGAAACATGCTGCTCTTTACCCTTGGTATCGGTAAAGCGCAGGTCGATGAATTTCACCTCGTTTTCTTGGATCAGTGCGAGCACGTTTTCTACTGACATGTGAAATAACCTCCGGTGTCAAATTGAGTAAATAGCGAGTTGGCTCCTTGCTTCATGACAAAGCGAAAACCGTGCCAACAATTTTAAGCCGCGCCAAACCGCGTTTAACGCGATAAAACCGTGTGCAGCCTGAGTCAAAAGCGTGCATTGTGCACCATTGTAGTGCAAACATGATCGCATATGGTGCAAGGGGCAAAGACGGTGCGCCGCTTTGCACGAGATGCGTGCAGGCATCGTCCCCTCTCTTTGTAGCAGACAATGCATGACAAGAGTGTGGACGGTCTTTAAAAATTCATTTTTTCTCTCATCACGATGAATCCTTGTATTTGCACAATAAATAACCAACTGTGACAGGGTGAACCCTGAGTGACGGTGAGCCAATTCACATAATAAGGTGGGTTTTGCGACAAAATCTGGTACATTACGGCCGTTTTTTTAATCAGGTGGCGGTGCCGTCGTGTTAGCATAGCTCGCCAACTTCGGCGCGCGCCCCGTCTATCGAGTGAAAAAGAGAGTCCATGACCAAAATACAGACAGATAAACTAAGAAATATCGCCATTATTGCCCACGTTGACCACGGTAAAACCACGCTAGTGGATAAGCTGCTGCAGCAATCCGGTACGCTGGCTTCCCGCGGTGAGGTGGAAGAGCGTGTCATGGACTCAAACGACATTGAGAAAGAACGTGGCATTACCATCTTGGCCAAGAACACTGCCATTAACTGGAATGACTACCGCATCAACATCGTTGATACCCCAGGACACGCCGACTTTGGTGGTGAGGTTGAGCGTATCATGTCGATGGTTGACTCCGTACTACTGGTCGTCGATGCGGTAGACGGCCCGATGCCACAAACCCGTTTTGTGACCCAAAAAGCCTTTGCCCATGGTTTGAAACCGATTGTGGTAATCAACAAGATTGACCGCCCCGGGGCGCGTCCTGACTGGGTGATGGATCAAGTCTTTGACTTGTTTGACACCCTCGGTGCGTCGGATGAGCAATTGGATTTCCAAGTGGTTTACGCGTCAGCCCTTAACGGCTGGGCGAGCCTAGAAGAAACCACAGAAGGCGAGGATATGGAGCCGCTGTTCAACGCGATCGTTGATAACGTTGATGCACCGGATGTCGATATCACCACGCCGCTGCAAATGCAGGTGTCTCAGCTGGATTATAACTCTTATGTGGGTGTGATCGGCGTGGGTCGTATTACACGTGGCTCGGTTAAGCCGAACCAGCAAGTCACGATTGTGAGTGCAGATGGCAGCAAGCGTAACGGTAAAGTCGGCAGTGTTTTGGGCTACATGGGCCTAGAGCGTCATGACGTTGATGAAGCCTCTGCGGGCGATATTATTGCCATTACGGGGTTGGGTGAGCTGAAAATCTCAGACACGATTTGCGATCCAAGTAATGTGGAAGCCTTGCCTGCACTGACCGTAGATGAGCCTACTGTGACCATGACCTTCCAGGTGAATACCTCGCCGTTTGCAGGTCTCGAAGGTAAATACGTTACGTCACGTAATATCCTTGAGCGTCTGCAAAAAGAGCTGGTCCACAATGTGGCACTGCGCGTGGAAGAGACCGATAACCCAGATAAATTCCGCGTGTCTGGCCGTGGTGAACTCCATCTGTCTATTTTGATCGAAAACATGCGTCGCGAAGGCTTTGAGCTGGCGGTATCGCGCCCAGAAGTGATCATCAAAGAAGAAAACGGCGAGAAATTCGAACCGTTTGAGACAGTGACCATTGACGTGCTCGAAGAGCATCAAGGTGGCGTGATGGAAAGCATCGGTCTGCGTAAAGGCGAGCTGACGAACATGCTTCCAGATGGTAAAGGCCGTGTACGCATGGACTTTGTGATGCCATCACGTGGTCTGATTGGTTTCCAAACAGAGTTTTTAACACTGACCTCTGGCTCGGGGCTGATTTATCATACCTTTGACCATTACGGTAAGTACAAAGGTGGCGATATTGGCCAGCGCATTAATGGTGTGTTGATCTCAAATGCGGCAGGTAAAGCACTGACTTACGCACTGTTTAACTTGCAAGACCGCGGACGCTTGTTTGCCGAGCACGGTGACGAAGTATACGAAGGTCAGGTGATTGGTATTCATAATCGTGCCAACGATCTGACCGTTAACTGCTTGAAAGGTAAGCAGCTGACCAACGTTCGTGCATCAGGTACCGATGACGCGCAGGTATTGAGCCCAGCGATCAAGTACACCTTGGAGCAGGCGCTTGAGTTTATCGATGATGATGAACTGGTTGAAGCGACGCCGGAGAGCATTCGTATCCGTAAGAAGCTATTGACCGAAACCGAGCGTAAGCGCGCAGGTCGGAAAGGTTAATCACGCGGGCATCACCGCGCGATGTGGACAAAGGGCACCCTCGGGTGCCTTTTTTATTGGCTAGCGTTTAATTGAGGGTTTGGATAAAGCGATTTGACGCTTGGATTGCGCGTTGCATGTCAGCGACTGCGCGGTCTATCTCGCCCGAAAGGGCATCCAACTCACCTTGTAACGCACCAATTGCGCGGGCATTGAGGTTGTGTTTGAGATAAAGCCGGTTATCTTGCAAGGTGTTCAGTACCGGTGTCATGGTTTGTTCGGCACGACGCATGGCATCACGTAATCGCTCGTATTCCTCACGAGTCTGGCGTAAGCGCTGCTCACTATCACGCTGTAGGCGTCGATTCGTGTACAAGTCTAATTCTTCTTCCCACTCATCAAACAGCGCGTCAGAGACAGATTCAAGGGCGTCGATGCGCTCACGCACGCGGGTGACGGCATCATGGCTTTGCTGGTACTGACTATCGACTGCCTCATAGGCGGCTTGTAGCTCTCCCCCCTCAAACTCGGTGAGCTGGCTTAGAGCTTGTCGTGCGTCTTTAAATTGTGACTGCGCCGCTTGCTGGGCGTTGGCCGCGTCTTCCACTCTGTCGACCATGATATCGCGTTTATGGATGCCCACTTGCTCCATCGCCGAGTAATAGGCAGACTGACAGCCGGTGAGTAGGGTTAAACAGGTCGCAAGCATAAAGATAACCCGCACAGGCAACTCCTTAATCATAAATCATGTACACTCATTACGCTTAAGGCTAACACAAGGTTAAGGTGGAAGGATGCGCAAAATTGGGATCCTGGATGAGAAAAGGTGGTGTCATTATCGTCATTGGTTGATGGCGATGCTGACCCATTTATGGCGGCGTATGGGCGAAGATCGGCTCACGGTGAGTGCGGGCCATATGGCGTATGTGACCCTATTATCTTTGGTCCCCTTGGTGACCGTGGTTTTATCCGCCTTTTCGAGTTTTCCTGGTTTTTCAGAGGTGGGTGAGACGTTACAGCAGTTTGTGATTAACAACTTTGTGCCGGCTGCTGGCGAGGTGGTGGCACGCTACCTCAATGAGTTTGTTGCTAATGCCGGTAAAATGACGGCAGTGGGGGTGAGTTTCTTGTTTGTGGTGGCCATCATGCTGATTTCCGCCATCGACAAAAGCCTGAATCACACCTTTAAAATTCAGACCAAGCGACCCACAATGATCGCCTTTTCCATCTATTGGATGGTGCTCACCTTAGGGCCAATCCTTATTGGCACCAGTATTGCGTTGAGCTCCTATTTAACCTCGCTGTCGTTATTACAAAGCGGGATTGCCAATGATTTGTTTACCACCTTATTGCGCGTTTTGCCCTTTATCCTGACCACATTGACCTTCATGGGGCTTTATACGTTGGTCCCCAATACGCGCGTGCGTCTGCGCCATGCCTTTGCCGGGGCGGCGGTGGCGAGTATCCTGTTTGAATTAAGCAAGAAAGTCTTCGCCCTCTATGTGACGCACTTTCCCTCGTATCAACTGATTTATGGCGCGTTGGCGGTGATACCCATTCTCTTTGTCTGGGTGTATTTTAGTTGGTGTATCGTCTTGTTTGGTGCCCAAGTGACGGCGACGCTGAGAGAGTCTGAACGTTGGTGGCCGCGCGCGGAGGGCGACGCTTCTCATTTTGGGTCGAGCGCTCTGGATGCGTCATCTCCCCCTTTAACCATTGAAAAAGAGGAAACCCATGATCGCCCTCATTCAACGCGTGAGTGAAGCCAATGTGACCGTAGAAGGCACTCGCGTGGGCTGTATAGGAAAAGGCTTGGTCGTGCTGCTAGGTGTCGAGAAAGGCGACACCGAGACTCAGGCAGCCAAGCTGGCGCATAAAGTGCGCGGTTATCGCGTCTTTGAAGATGACGAAGGAAAAATGAATCTCAATGTGTCACAGGCAGGGGGATCGTTACTGGTGGTCTCTCAGTTCACCCTCGCGGCTGACACGAAAAAAGGAATGCGTCCAAGTTTTTCAGGGGCCTCGCCCGCCGAAGCGGAACGCTTGTATGAGGTGTTTTGCCATGATTGCCAACAGGCTGGCGTGAAGACGCAAACCGGTCAGTTTGCTGCAGATATGAAGGTGAGCTTGGTCAATGATGGGCCGGTGACTTTCTGGCTTCAGGTATAAATGTGCGCCTAACAGGGAGAGATAGGCATGTTTAAAATCGTCACGCCACGTACAGAGCAAGAGCTTGCGCGTTACTATGACTTTCGCTATCGCATGTTGCGCGAGCCTTGGCATGCGCCGCGCGGCTCAGAGCGTGATGCCTACGATGGCAATGCCTGTCATCGCATGATTGTCGACAGTGATGATGACCCYGTYGCCATYGGKCGTCTTTACTTAACCCCAGACAACGATGGTCAGATCCGTTATATGGCGGTCTCTCCCGATTTTCGTAATCGTGGCCTCGGGGCGCTCATATTAATGGCACTAGAGTCATTGGCCCGGCAAGAGGGGGCCAAGCGTCTTGTGTGCAGTGCGCGAGAAGAGGCGGTAAGCTTTTATGTTCAACATGACTTCATTCGTCAGGGGGATCTCAGTGATGAGCGCGGGCCGATTCGTCATCAACAGATGGTGAAACCCTTAGACCCTTTGTCTGATGTGGTACGTCATCCTGAGTGGTGTACCGAGCTGCAGCAGCGCTGGCAAGAACAAATCCCTATCAGCGATAAAATGGGGGTGCAGATCAGCCAATTCACCGGCTATCACTTTGAAGTGTGTGCCAATTTAAATGCCAATTTGAATCCGCGTCACACCATGTTTGCGGGCAGCATTTTTAGTCTTGCCACGCTCGCGGGTTGGGGAATGGTGTGGCTGTTAATGAAAGAGCGTCAACTCAGTGCGGATATTGTCCTCGCAGACAGCCACATTCGTTATCGTCGCCCGGTGGCGGAGCGGCCAAGGGCGAGTGTATCGCTGGATAACTTGAGCGGTGAGCTTGATAGGCTGGAAAACGGTCGTCGGGCGCGTGTTACGCTCGAAGTCGAGTTTTTTAGTGGCGACGATAAGGCCGGCGTGTTTACCGGCACTTATGTGTTGCTGCCATCAGACGATGGCGCCACCGCACAGCCTGCCCCTCAGTTGGCACTACTGCGTTAACGTACACTTGGGGTGGCGGTTTGATAAATCGGCCAATCAATCGACACGGATGTGTCCCCCTGAAGAATACCCGTGATATGGCCACGGTCGGCTTTTAGAGAAAGTTGTTCAAACGGGAACGACCGCGACTGGCGTTGCTGGGTTGGCGCTTTTTGAAACCACCCAGACATTCGTTCTGGCCAGCCTTTATCTGGCGTGACATCCGCGTGACCATTCAGCAGGGTAACCGCAAGGGTGCCATTTAACCCCACGTTGAAACTTTCGGTATCAGACGCCAGCCCAGACCATTGCCCTTGAAGATCGTGAAACCCGCTTAAAGGCAGCGGCCAGTCAAACCATGATTGATAAAGGGATAAGGGGACGTGTAGGCCGTCAATTTGGAATGACCATGGTAGGCTCGGCGTGTTGTAATTCCACTGGCCGGAGGCAGCAAGCTGACCATCGGAAAAACCCAGTAATAATTGACGTAGATTGACGAGCCCATCGCTCGCTTCTACGCGTAAGTAGGGTTCAGCCAGCCACTGCTGATTGATGCTGGCATAGCTGGCGCTCGCGGTTAGTGTTCCATGGTGTAATTGCCACTGCGTGTCATGCCGCAGACGCAGATCGCGCCCATCGATATCAATGCCATCCACCTTGATCGGGAACCCTGGCGATAACGCTAACCACTCATTGTGTTTCAGCGACAGATCGGTAATGACGATATGTGGCGGCCAATCTGGCAATGCGCCTATCAGCGGCCTAAGCCGTTCGCGGCTGAGGGTGAGGCCATTGGCGCGTAGCCTGTCTATCTGCCAAACCTGGGGCGAAAATTGGCCGGAAAGCGCGATAAATCCTTCATGCCACTGGCTGGTGAATTGATTGACTATCCACGTATCACCGCGACGCTCCAGCTCCCCTAACGGTTGCTCCCACGTTTGCCCTTGCCAACGGATATAGTCGGCATTAAACGAGGCGCGTAGCTGAGGTTGATGCCACCAAGGCGACTGAGGGGTAAACGCTAATTGTTCCGCCGAAAAGGTTAGGGCATTGACCGACAGATGATCCGTTTCGGCACTGAGTTGACGGACGTCCGCACGATCGATGGTGACCTGGGTGTTGGACGGCCAATGTGACAAGGCTTCGCGGAGCCGCTGTTGTGTTTGCTCACTATCTACAATGGCATTGCTAATGGTCAATTGGCTCAAGGCGAGTGCACCAGGTTGCCATTGCCCTTGGGCGCTAAAGGCAGCACGTTGCCATTCAAATGAGACGCCATTGAGTTGCCAGCCTTTTGGCGAGGGTTGGGCATCTAGGAGGGCATCAGAGACCGTTAGGTCGTGCCAATCGATCTGTTTGGCTTCCCATTGCGCGCGACCACGGACCGATCCCCATGGTGAGTCGCCCTTTTGCCACTTATCAAGCTGGGCACTCACTTGGTGCGCTTGCCAATCTCGTCCAATGAGATTTAGGTCGTTGAACAAGATACGACCGATTTGCAGGGACGCAGGCAACATCTCTAGGCTAGGTGGTGGCGTGCGGCCCGTCAGATCGATAGACAGGCCATCAATCCGCAGCCAGTGAATGTGTGGCAACCGCGTAGCATCAAGTTGTACGCGCAGCCGGTCGGCCTGCCAGTGTTGCGGACCGACGTGATAGTTAGGCTTGGTGAGGATCAAACTCAGTGGCTGACGCCAATGATAGACCACCTGTTTGGCGGAGAGATCGCCTGGCAGCAAAGGTGACACGACATGATGAAACAGCGCGGTGCTGTAGCGCGTGTGAAAGAGGACTGCTAACACCAATAATGCGGTGACACAGAGAATGAAAAAGCTGGCGAACAGTTTGGCCAGGATGCGCATGAACCAACCCTATCAAGGCAATCAGTAGCAATAAGACTGGCGCAAAAGTGTCGTCACTTCAACTATTAGCCAGTATCTCGGTCGGGGAAGAGGCCCCCATATCGTACGCGCGATACGGGGGCAGGGGGTTAGTCTAGCTTAGGTCCGGCTGAGACCAGCGCGGCTCCTTCGGGGGTGTCGGTATATTTTTCAAAGTTATCGATAAAGCGTTGTGCCAGATCGTTGGCTTTGCTTTCCCACTGAAGGGGATCGACATAGGTGTCACGCGGGTCAAGAATGCCGTCGCTCACTTCGTCGAGTGAGACGGGCACTTCCAAATTAAAGATTGGAATTGACTTGGTCTCCGCTTTTTCGATGGAGCCATCTAAAATCGCATCAATGATCGCACGCGTATCCTTGATGGAGATCCGCTTGCCTGAGCCGTTCCAGCCAGTGTTGACCAAATAGGCTTCCGCGCCGGCGGCTTCCATGCGTTTGACCAACACCTCTGCGTACTTGGTCGGATGCAAGGTCAAGAAGGCGGCACCGAAGGCGGCGGAAAACGCTGGTGTGGGCTCGGTAATACCACGCTCAGTGCCCGCGAGCTTAGCCGTAAAACCAGATAAAAAGTGGTACTTGGTTTGCTCTGGCGTCAGCTTAGACACCGGGGGCAGCACACCGAACGCATCCGCCGACAAGAAAATCACCTTGTTGGCATGCCCCCCTTTTGATACCGGCTTAACGATGTTATCGATGTGGTAAATTGGGTAGGAGACACGGGTATTTTCTGTTTTGGTGTTGTCGTCAAAGTCGATGGTGCCATTGCCACGAACGGTAACGTTTTCCAGCAATGCATCACGGCGAATGGCGTTGTAAATATCGGGTTCTGCTTCTTTCGAGAGCTTGATGGTTTTCGCGTAGCACCCGCCTTCGAAGTTAAACACACCATGGTCGTCCCAGCCGTGTTCATCATCACCAATCAGCTGGCGTTTGGGATCGGTAGAGAGGGTGGTTTTGCCGGTGCCGGATAAACCAAAGAAGATGGCGACATCACCGTCTTTACCCATGTTCGCCGAGCAGTGCATCGAGGCGATATCTTGCAGTGGCAAGAAGTAATTCATCATCGCGAACATGCCTTTTTTCATCTCGCCGCCGTACCAGGTACCGCCGATGAGCTGCATGCGTTCGGTGAGGTTGAATACGGTGAAGTTTTCCGAGTTCAAACCTTGCTCGCGCCATTTGGTGTTGACACACTTGGCACCGTTCATCACCACAAAGTCGGGCTCAAAGTCTTTCAGCTCTTCATCGGTTGGGCGGATAAACATGTTTTTCACGAAGTGTGCTTGCCACGCTACCTCGGTGATCACGCGAATACGTAATCGGGTATTTGGGTTGGCGCCACAATAGCCATCAATCACAAACAGGCGCTTGCCTGATAATTGATCAGTGACGAGGGCTTTCAGATCTTTCCATACCGCTTGGTCAATCGGCTTGTTGTCGTTTTTGCCTTGATCAGACCACCAAATGGTATCGCGGGTGGTGTCATCGCGGACGATGTACTTATCTTTTGGTGAGCGGCCGGTAAAAATACCCGTATCTACCGCCACCGCGCCGAGCTCGGTCACCACGCCTTTTTCGTAGCCTTCCAGCCCAGGTTTGGTTTCTTCCTCGAACAGTTGCTCATAAGAGGGGTTACGGATGACTTCTTTGACATTTTCCAGACCATGACGGGAAAGATCGATGTCAGCGACCTCGGGTTCGACGTTCAGGACAGTCATAGGTGCTCCTTGGGGTAAGATGTTGTTAACTGTCTTTGTGCTAGCAACCTGAATATGTGATTTCAGGGACTGACTCCATATAAGACTGCACACTGGGGTTATTTTGATTGTAGGGTACGGACCACCAGGTGCCATGTCATAGACATGGTAACGCTTAGTTAATCGTTTGCGCTACCCAAAGACCTATTATTGTTTGTACAAAAATAATGCGAGAAAAAATGTGAGTTAAGTCGGGTAGGAATAAGAAAAAAGCCAGCATAATGCTGGCTTTTGAACTCCGTCAGGTGGATTTGCTTCGGAGCGCTAAAAATGTAGCACGCTGTTACTGCATTTGTGAGGAAGAATCCGCGTTTTGCTCGAAAATAGCTGCAACATCAACACTATCGAAAGCGTAGTCTGTGCCACAATAATCACAATGCAAATGAATTGTTCCCATTTCAGCCACCATTTTATCCACTTCGCTACGCTCAATGGCGGCGATCGCGCTGGCACTGCGCTCACGTGAGCAGCTGCATTTGAATACCACCTCTTGCGCTGGATACAGCGTGACTTTTTCTTGGTGGTACAAACGATACAGCACATCTTTAGCAGACAGGCTAAATAGCTCTTCGTTTTTAATGGTTTCAGTCAACTGAGCCAGATGCTCGAAGTCGCTGTTGTCGCCTTTGCCATCTGGCAGGATTTGCAGCATCATCCCAGCCGCATGGGGCTTACCGTCGTGCTCACCCGTGCGCAACCAAAGGCGAGTCATCAGTTGCTCGGAACGGGCGAAGTAATCTTCAAGACAGGCTTGTAAGTTGTCAGACTCAAGACCGACAATCCCTTGATAGCGTTCACCATCGACAGGCTCAATGGTGATGATGAGTTGGCCTTTGCCCATCATCTCCGGCAGGGTTGCATCGTCTTTGACTTCGCCCTTGACGCGAGCCGTTCCCCGCAGCTGCTGGTGGTGATCCCCATTAATCACCGCGAGAGAGACAGGCCCATCGCCTTGCAGTTGCACTGTGATTGAGCCGTTAAACTTGAGCGTAGCGGTCAATAAGCTGGTCGCGGCGAGCATCTCTCCCAGCAAGGCATTGACCGGCGCCGGGAAATCTTGGTTTTCCAATATGCGCTGATAGGTGTCATCGAGCTTGACCAGCTCACCACGAACAGACACATCTTCAAATAGGTAACGGTGTAGTTGATCGTTTGACATGCAATCTCTCTCCGGCAATGGCGCGAATGCGACCTTAATCTATGCCTTGTTTAAATTTACGAATATCTCGGCGTTGCTTTTTATCCGGCCGCCCATCAGGACGTGGGTTGTGTGCATTTAAGCGACGCATTTCTGACTCGTGCTCGCGCTTGGCGAGGCTGCTCTCGGTTTCTTTATACAAGGTTTGCGCGATCGGCGCCCCCTGCCGCTGCTCCGAAAGCGCCATGACAGTGACGGTTTTTTCATCATTGCCTTGGCGAAGGCGGATCTCTGCTCCGACTTCTACCATTTTACTCGGCTTAGCACGTTGGCCATTGTACTGCACTTTGCCCCCGTCAATCATATTGCGCGCAATGGAGCGCGTTTTGTAAAAACGGGCAGCCCATAGCCATTTATCTAACCTGACCGCCATCAAGGGCGTTGATGCGTGGTTTTTCATCATCCAACTCCTGCGCAATCTGGATCGGCGACATTAGCACAAAATTTACTTTAGAGCAGTATCACAGCATCGTGGTTCCGCTGCCCGTCCAGTCGATGACTTCGATAAAATACCGGTCTATGACTGAAAAAGTCTCACTATCACACAGTGTTTTTGCTAGTATGCCCAGCTTTTCGTAATCTAATGATGGAACTTGCTGGCAAAAAAAGCCATCAATGGATAAACGGTGACCCAAATTGGTTTAAAAGGCATGATCTCTCAGGCAGGACGCCAACATAATCGCTTCTCTTTGTCGCCACACACACTGCGTCGCGCTGCCCCTTGGCTCAATATTGGCCTAGCCTGCGTGCTCGCATGGTTGGCAGGTCGTCTGGTGTGGGCTTTTTATCAGCCTGCGCCTCCTACGCAGTCGCCTGTGATGCACGAAGCGTCCACCTCTCAATCCCCCGGGAACAGGCTGTCTCTTGCACCTGTGATCAATGCCCAGCTTTTCGGGCGTTATCAAACCTCAAAGGCGCAGCGTCGACAAGCAGTGAGCGAGGTGCCGGAAACACGCTTGCAATTAACCTTGGTAGGGGTGGTGGCCAGTGACCAACCATCCCGCGCGTTGGCGGTGATCGCCAATCGCGGCCAGCAGGCCACCTATGGGGTGGGTGAGCAGGTGAACGGCACCCAAGTCAGTATTGACCAGGTGTTGTCAGATCGGGTGATCTTACGCCAGGGGACACGGCGAGAGGCATTGTTGATGCCAGGCGTAGAGGCGGATAGCACGCCGCAAACCGTCTTTTCACCGTCAAAAGGGGAGGTGGCGCCCCCAAAGCCCGCTCCCCATGAGACAGCCAGCGCTGACTGGCCGGTCAATCTTGCGCAGCAGCTCAATCAAAATCCTCAGCGTCTATTTGATTATGTGCAGCTCGCGCAAGTGGGTGATGCCAAGGCGCTGAAAGGCTTTCGTCTCACCCCTGGGAAAAACCCGGTGTTGTTTGAACAATCTGGCTTGCAACCAGGAGACATCGCGATTGCGATTAATGGCCTCAAGCTCAGTCGTTCGGTGGCACTGCCCGACATTCTCAGTCGCATTCAACAACAGGGCACGCTTGATCTGGTGGTCGAGCGGCAAGGACAGCAACATGACATCTCGATTCAATTATAAATTACAACCACCGCTGCGCGCGGCAGTAGGAGCGTGACGTGAATTTAAGGCAACGACTGATCCCCTATTTCATCGCTGTGACTTTTCTTTTCTCTGGGCTGTCGGCGAGCGCGGCGGAATTCAGTGCATCATTTAAAGGCACTGACATTCAGGAATTTATTGAAATTGTGGGCCGTAACCTAGAAAAGACCATCATTGTCGATCCCTCCGTGAGAGGCACGGTCAACGTCCGCAGCTACAACACGTTGACCGAAGCGCAGTACTACCAATTTTTCCTCAATGTCTTGGAAGTATATGGCTTTGCCGTGGTGGAAATGGATAACGGTGTCGTCAAGGTGGTACGCGACAAAGATGCCAAAACGTCGCCCGTGCCTGTGGTGGGTGAAGCCGATAACGTGGTGGGCGATGAAGTTGTCACGCGTGTGGTCGCGGTAAAAAACGTTTCGGTGCGTGAGCTGTCCCCTCTTTTACGTCAGCTTATCAACAATGCCGGCGCCGGCAATGTGGTGCACTACGATCCGGCTAATGTGATCATGATTACCGGACGCGCCGCGGTGGTGAATCGCTTAACCGATATTATTCAACGTGTTGACCAAGCCGGTGACAAAGAGGTTGAGGTTGTGCGCCTAGAGCACGCCTCTGCCGCTGAAATGGTGCGTATTGTCGATGCACTGAATGAGCGGGACAATGCCAATACGCGCCCTGAATTGCTTGAACCGCGTATTGTCGCCGATGAACGTCTAAATGCGGTCTTGGTTTCGGGCGAGCCAAAAGTGCGTGAGCGGGTGAAAAAACTGATCCGACAGTTGGACAAAGAGATGGCGACGACCGGGAATAGCCGAGTTATTTACTTGCGCTATGCCAAAGCCGATGATGTGGTCGATGTGCTCAAAGGGGTGTCGGATAATCTGCTGGAAGAAAAAGAGAAAAAGAGCAAGCCAGGCTCGACACAACAGGCGGTGCAGATTTCTGCCCACCAAGGGACCAATGCGCTGGTGATCACCGCGCCGCCCGATATATTGAAAACCCTTGAGAGCGTGATTTCTCAGCTTGATATTCGCCGTGCGCAAGTCTTGATTGAAGCACTGATTGTAGAAATGTCCGAATCCGATGGGGCCAATTTAGGGGTGCAATGGGGGTCGCTCGAAAACGGCGGCATTCAGTTTAATAACACAGGGGTGGGGATTTCGAGTTATCTTGGCGGCCAAGAAGCCACCAAAGATAGAACACGTACCGAAACTCGAATCATCGATGGAGTTGAAACGCCAGTCGAAGTGACTGAATCGGGTGATTACTCGGCGCTCAATGAAGTCTTGGGGGGGCTAAATGGCCTCGCGGCTGGGGTGATCATGGGCGATTGGACGGCATTGGTGACAGCAGTGGCCTCGAACAATGAATCCAATATTCTGTCTTCGCCCAATCTGATGGTACTGGATAATCAAGAAGCCTCGTTTGTGGTGGGGGAAGAGGTACCCGTCATCACCGGCTCGCAAACTGGCTCGAATAACGATAACCCGTTCCAAACGGTCGAGCGTAAAGATGTTGGCATCAAGCTGAAGGTGACCCCTCAAATCAATGAAGGATCGGCGGTGCTATTGGATATCGAGCAGGAGGTGTCTAACGTACTTGGCGCGAGTGGTGCTGTGGATGTGCGCTTTGGCAAGCGCCAGTTGACCACTTCCGTGATGGTAGGCGACCAACAGATGATTGTGCTAAGTGGTTTGATTGATGAACGCACGGTAGAGAGTGAGTCCAAGGTCCCTGTACTGGGAGATATTCCCGTGCTAGGTCACTTGTTTAAATCGACCTCGACTCAGACTGAAAAGAAGAATCTGATGCTGTTTATCAAGCCGACCATTATTCGTACCGGCTTAACGGCGGATGGCGTGACGCAGCGTAAGTACA
Organism: Salinivibrio sp. ML290; assembly: GCF_001995695.1. Lineage (NCBI taxonomy): Bacteria > Pseudomonadati > Pseudomonadota > Gammaproteobacteria > Vibrionales > Vibrionaceae > Salinivibrio > Salinivibrio sp. ML290. The sequence continues at coordinate 72,764 of NZ_MUEY01000015.1, forward strand.
ACTATATTCGAGCTGAGCAGCTGTTACGGGCACAAGACGGCGTGAAGCTGATGCCGGATGCCGAAAAGCCGGTGCTGCCAGACTATGACAGCGAGGCAGTGATGCCTGCCGAGGTACGCGCGCTAAAAGCGGAGCTAGCAGGATGAGTGATCGCGCGACAGAGCTCAGCCGAGATCCGGACGCTCGTTGGCAGTTGCCTTTTGGCTTTGCCCGCCGTCATGGGGTGATATTACTCAATGACACTGAGCCTGCACGCCTACTGTGTTTGTCGTCTGTGACACCGAACACCCTTGCCGAGGTTCAACGGGTGTTAGGAAAAAGTTGTGCCCCTGAAATTGTGTCAAACAGTGACTTTGACCAACATCTCACCCGTTTGTATCAACGCGATAGCGCAGATGCTCAACAGCTAATGGCCGATATTGGCGCGGATGCAGACAGTGATGATTTTTTCTCTCTCGCGGAGGAGTTGCCTCAAAGTGAAGATCTGTTGGAATCGGAAGATGACGCCCCGATCATCAAGCTCATAAACGCGATGATGGGGGAAGCGATCAAAGAAAGTGCGTCTGATATCCACATTGAAACCTTTGAGCATGCGTTATCGATTCGTTTCCGTGTTGATGGTGTGTTACGAGAAGTCCTCTCTCCGAGTCGTAAACTAGCGCCGCTGTTAGTCTCTCGAGTGAAAGTCATGGCCAAGCTGGATATTGCCGAAAAGCGCGTGCCGCAAGATGGTCGTATTTCAGTCCGTATAGGTGGCCGTGCGGTCGATGTGCGGGTGTCGACCATGCCTTCATCACACGGTGAGCGTGTGGTGATGCGTTTACTCGATAAGAATGCCGTACAACTTGATTTAGCCCAACTTGGCATGGCACCAGCGCTTCACCAAGGTTTCCGAGCCCTTATTCACAAGCCTCATGGTATCTTACTGGTCACCGGGCCGACCGGATCGGGGAAATCCACCACCTTATACGCAGGGTTACAAACCATTAACAGTGAGGATCGGAATATCCTCACCGTTGAAGATCCGATCGAGTTCGATCTGGCCGGTATTGGCCAGACCCAAGTCAACCCGAAAGTCGATATGACCTTCGCTCGCGGTTTGCGTGCGATGTTGCGTCAAGATCCTGACGTGGTGATGGTGGGGGAAATTCGCGACTTAGAAACCGCGCAAATTGCGGTTCAAGCCTCCCTGACCGGCCATTTGGTGATGTCCACATTACATACCAACACTGCCATTGGTGCGGTGACGCGCTTGCGCGATATGGGGATTGAGCCTTTCTTGCTTTCATCATCGCTACTTGGTGTATTGGCGCAGCGCTTGGTCCGTACCCTGTGCGAACACTGCCGAGTGCCCTATCAAGCCGACGCAACGCAGCAACAATTGTTTGCAGATGTGGGGCTTGCCAATCAAGGCGAAACCATCACCTTATATAAACCAAGTGGTTGCGAGCATTGTCACCAAAAAGGCTACCGCGGCCGCACAGGGATCCATGAGTTGTTGACCGTGGATGAGAACGTACAAGCACTGATTCACCATGATGCCGGTGAGCATGCCATCGAGGAGGCGGTGCGGGCGCAAAGCCCCAGTATCCGCTATGACGGCTTGGCCAAAGTGCTGAACGGGGAAACCACCCTGGAAGAAGTGATGCGAGTGACCAAGGAGAGTTAATGGCTGCCTTTGACTACCAAGCACTGGACGCACGAGGGCGCAAACGCAAGGGCGTGATTGAAGCCGATACGGCACGCCAAGCGCGGCAACAATTGCGCGACAAGGGCTTTACTCCCCTCGATGTCCAGGCCACTACCCGTAAGCGTGCGACACAAAAAAGTTCGGCTTCTCAGCCGCTTTTTCGTCAGCGCGGGCGCGGTATTAGCACCCAGGAGCTGTCACTGATCACCCGTCAGTTGGCGACCTTGATTGAGGCGGCGATGCCTCTGGAGGAGTGCTTAAAAGCGGTGGCAGAGCAGGCCGAGAAGCCGCGAATTGGCAGCATGATGACCAGTGTGCGCGCGCGAGTGATGGAAGGGTATACACTCGCCGATGCGTTGGCGGATTACCCCAATGTCTTTGACGAACTCTACCGGGCGATGATTTCAGCCGGTGAAAAAGCGGGCCACTTGGGCACCGTCCTCGAACGCCTTGCGGACTATGTGGAAAACCGTCAACGCATTCAAGCCACTTTGTTGCAAGCCATGCTGTATCCGGCGATTTTGACATTTTTCTCGGTACTGATTGTCGCCTTCCTGTTGGCAACGGTAGTGCCTGATATCGTTGGTCAATTTGTCCAAACCGGGCAATCACTGCCCGCATCAACCCAATTTCTCTTAAACGCCAGTGACTTTATCACTCAGTGGGGCGTGTGGGTGCTCGGTGGGCTGGTTCTTGTCAGTATGGGGATTCGTCTATTGCTGAAAGACACCCAGCGTCATCTTGCCTGGGATAAGCAAAAGCTCGCGTTACCGATACTGGGTCGAGTGGCGCGCGGATTGAACACATCACGCTTTGCTCGGACATTGGCGATTTGTACCGCCAGCGCAATCCCATTGTTGGATGGGATCAAGGTCGCTGCGCAAGTGATCACTAACCAATATGTGCGCAAGCGGGTATTAGAAGCGGCCGATAAAGTGCGCGAGGGGGCCAGCTTACGTGTTGCGCTCGACCAGTCAGGGCTGTTCCCTCCCATGATGCTACATATGATTGCTAGCGGTGAGCGCAGTGGCGAGCTGGAGCCGATGCTCTCACGCGCAGCCGATAACCAAGACAAAGATTTTGAGGCGCAAGTCAATGTTGCCCTGGGAGTATTTGGCCCGTTAATGATTGTAATGATGGCCGGGTTAGTGCTTTTTATCGTGGTGGCCACCTTGATGCCAATTATTGCCATGAATGACATGGTCGGTTTGTGATTTTATGAATTTTAACAAGGAGAAAGAAATGCGTCGTCAACAAGGTTTCACGTTGCTCGAAGTCATGGTGGTGGTGGTGATTATTGGCCTGCTAGCCAGCTTTGTTGCCCCAAATTTGCTGGGCAACAAAGACAAAGCCGCGGTGAAAAAAGCGGTGGCGGATGTCAGTGCGCTTGAAAATGCGCTGGATATGTACAAATTGGATAACAATCAGTACCCCACCACCGATCAAGGCTTAGACGCGCTAGTGACCCAGCCACAAAGTGATCCGGTCCCCCGTAACTACCCCGCGCAAGGTTACATCAAACGTCTGCCGCAAGACCCGTGGAACAATGACTATCGCTATGTCAGCCCAGGCGAGCACGGTGTTGTTGATATCTTTTCTTTAGGCGCTGATGGCCAAGAAGGTGGGGAAGGGGTCAACCAAGACATTGGTAACTGGAACCTCAACGAGCTGCAATAACATGCGTCAAGCGGCCGGCTTTACCTTATTAGAGATCCTGCTGGTGGTCGTCATCGTCGCGGTGAGCACCTCAGGCGTGATAATGGTTATGCCTGAGTCGGCGGACACCCGCACACAAGAAGCCGGGCAAGCACTGTATCAGCGGATGAAGCTGTGGGCAGAGCAAAGTTGGTTGGAAGGACGCACCTATGGCGTGCGTATCGAACAACAGCGCTATCAACTTTTAGTGTTGGGACAAGAGCAATGGCAACCTGTTAGCAGTGACCGCTGGGCGACCCAAGGCCGCCTGCCAGAGCAAAGCCGCTTTGTCTTAACTATGGATGGCTTTGGTTGGCAGCAACAAGATAGGTTGTTCGAGGATAAGCCGCTGTTTGAGGATTTGTTTGACGAAGACGATGAGCAGGCGGTGGCGCCACCGCAAATCTGGCTACTGCCCAATGGTGAGCTGACACCGTTTACCCTGATGATTGAAACAGATGGCCGTGCGGCCTGGCAGCTCAAAGCGAATGAACTGGCGCAGTTTACCTGGCAGCGTGCAGGAGAGGGTGATGATGTTAGTACGCGCTAACTCGCAGCAGGGAATGACCTTGCTTGAGGTCTTAGTCGCGGTGGCGATCTTTGCCGTGGCGGCGCTGAGTGTGATGAAAGCCACTGGACAGCACACCCGCTCACTGAGTCGCTTAGAACAAAAAACCTTAGCCGCTATGGTGGCGGATAATCAACTCGCCGAGGTGGTGCTCAGCGCTAAGGTGCCAGATAAAGCCACACAAGGCACCACCGAGATGGCGGGGCAACAATGGCAATGGCAGTTGGTGCCAGTCGCCACAGAAACGGGCCAGTTACGTGCGGTTGATATGTCAGTGGCTGCCGCCGCAGAGACCGATAACCCGTTAGTGACCGTGAGGACCTATGTCGCCACGCGTTGAACGAGGATTTACCTTATTGGAAGTGCTGTTGGCGTTAGTGGTATTCGCCAGCATTAGTCTGACCGCATACCAAGTACTGCAAACCGTGCAGCGCAGTGACGAGCAGTCTCAGCAGGTGGGTGAGACCTTACAGGAACTGCAGCGCGCGTTGGTGAGCATGGACAGTGACTTTCGTCAAATGGCGGCAAGACGTCAGCGGGTCGAAGGACAAGCGCCAACAGAACAGTTGCTCATCGCGGGTTCAGAGGTATTACAAAGTGATGGGATGGGTGTGCGTTTTACCCGTACGGGCTGGATTAACCCACAAATGCGATTTCCACGCGGAGAAGTGGTAGCGGTCGGGTACCGTCAGAGAGATGGCAAGCTGGAACGCTTGCGGTGGCGTTACCCAGACCAAGCCGCGAGTGATGAACCCGCGGTGGCGACGCTGCTCAGTGATATTGATGATTTGACCTTTCGCTTCTACGTCAAACAGGATTGGCAAGACAGTTTTGATACCAAACATGCATTGCCGAAAGCCGTTCAAGTGCGCTTTACCCATCCCCGCTATGGCCGGTTAGTGCGCACTTATCTCGTGGCGGGGCAAACCTTGCCGGCACCACTGCAGCGGGAGGCACAATGAATCGTCAGCAGGGCGCCGCCCTTTTGGTGGTGATGATGATCATGGCGCTGATGACCGCGATTGCCGGAAGCATGGCGGCGCGGTTATACACCAACTACCACCGCGCCGAAAACCAGCTGCATTTTCAGCAAGCGTATTGGTTTGGCAATGCGGTTGAAGGCTTGGCGGCATCGGTATTGCGCGAGAGCTTAGCAGGCAGTGAAACGGTGAACTTTAGTCAAACCTGGGCAGAGCCCGCTCGAACCTTTCCGCTGGATGGCGGAAAAGTAAGTGGACACTTACAAGATGCGAGCGCCTGTTTTAACCTCAATAGTTTACAGTTACGTGGCGCCAAAGTGGGTGGGGCGACCCCTTATGAGGTCACCGTATTACGGGCGCTAGTGGGGCAGTATGTGGAAGAGGATTATCAAGCGGATGTGATTGCTCAGGCAAGCCGTGATTTTATTGATGAAAACAATCAGCTGGATCAGTCTCTCGGGGCGGAAGATGCGCATTATGAAAGCGTGCAGCCTGCGTATGTGACGGCGGATGCTTTGCTGGCCGATGTGAGTGAGTGGCGTGCGGTGCGCGGGGTTAATGGTGATGTGTTTCGGCGCGCCTCGCCTCAGCTTTGCGCCTTGCCTAGCGCTGAGCTTAAGGTCAATGTGAATACCTTAACCGAGAAGCAAGCGCCTTTGCTTTCAGCCCTATTTACCTCCGCGTTACCGGTGGAACAAGCCCAGCAGGTGATTGCCCAGCGGCCGGAGGAAGGGTGGAAAAGTGTGGCCGCGTTTATCGACACCTTGAACCTCACCGAGTTTGATGACGCCGAGCGAGAGCGAGTCGTGTCCCATCTCAGCGTGACCAGCGAGTTCTTTTTATTACAAGCCGATGTGCAGGTGGCCTCTGCCCAACGTCACATCCAGGCACTATTGCACTATCAAGACGATGGCGAGGTTTCTGTTTTGCGCCGTCGGTTCGGAGGAATGCGTGAGCGAGCGACTGATAATAAGGATCAGTGATGCCAGCCAGCCCATTTATTGGGCGCAGGTTCGTGCCAGTGATAACCAAGTGGTTGAGAGCGGCAGTTGTCAGCAACTGTCAGCGTTAACCGAGCAAGCACAAACGCGGCGAGTGGTGGTGCTGGTGGACAGCACGTGGCTGACATTAACCTCGGTAACATTGCCTCCAGGCTCACGGCGCCAACGCGACAAGGTGGTGCCTTACTTGCTCGAGGAAGCCTTGGCGGAAGAGGTGGAAGCAGTACATGTGAGTATTGTTGACACCCAGGCAGACACCGCACATGTCGCCGTGGTAGCGCACCAGCAAATGCAAGCTTGGCAACACGCGCTGGATGAGGCAGGCATTGATGCTCGCCAGTGGATCCCCGATGTGCTTTGTGTGCCTTGGTCGTCTGACTCGCTCTCACTCTTGGCATTGGGTGAACAGTGGCTGTGCCGTTTTAGTGCAAATCAAGGCGTGGTAGGCTCGGCGGACTGGCTCGCCTTTTGGGGGCAGACTTGGTGGCAACACCGCCAAGACAGTGAGGAAACCCTGTCACCTGAGCAGCCCGACTCTCTCACTATCAAAGGCTATGGCGACGACAAGCCACAGGCTGATAATCCCTTAAGCGCGTTACCGCTCACTGTCGAGTGGCAGTCAGATCACGCAATGCATCTATTAGCGGTGCAGAGTCATGGCGTGACGGCAAACCTATTGACCGGCGGATATCGCCCTCAAAGCCAAACCAAGCAGACACTTAGACCCTTTTTGCCCGCAGCCTGTCTGTTGATCGCCATGGCTGGATTGCTTGGCGTCGAGCAGTGGCTGTCGATTCGTGACACCCAGCAGCAAGCCCGCGCATTACGGGGACAAAGTGAAGCCCTTTTTCGCCAAACCTTGCCCGAGTACGAGCGGATCCCGACGCGCTCATACATGATGCGGCAAATGGATGCAGAGATAGCTCGGCTAGAAAACCAACAACATGATGCGGCGCTTTTACCCTGGCTGGTCGAACTGGCTCCTCTACTGGAAGATGTACCTGGTATCGAGCTCGAGTCGCTACGCTACCAAGCCAATCGAGAAGCCTTGATACTGCGAGCAACCGGCAATGATTTCGCGCAGTTTGAGCGCTTACGTGCCACCTTGAGTCAGCATTATGCGACAGACTTGGGGCAGCTTAATCGCAGTGGTGAGACGGTCAGCGGTGAATTTACCCTAAGGAGCCAATCATGATCGCACGTATTCAGTCTCAGTGGCAGTCGATCAGCTTGCGCGAGCAACGGCTCGTGTTGATTGCGGCGGGAGTGCTGCTGTTAAGTTTGCTGTATTGGGGCATCGTGGTGCCGATACAGACACAGGCGGAGCAAGCGCGCGCCGCATTGGTCAGTGAGCGAAAGGTTTACAATGAGCTACAACAAAAGCGCAATCACATCATGCAATTGCGCTCACAGTCTGGACGCAGTCGCCAAGCAGTGGCCAGTCGAAGCCAACCGCTCAACCAAGTGATCGCGGCCAGTGCGGGTGAGTTTAATCTTACCATTACACGGTTGCAGCCTGGGGAGGACAGCGTGCAATTGGGGCTCGAACCTCTACCGTTTAACCAATTACTACGGTGGATCGAGCAACTCTCTCAGCTGCATGGCATTCAAGTCGCTCGCCTGAGCACTGAAGCGACCGATACGGCCGGTGTGGTGCAAGTAACCCGACTGCAGCTGGAGCGGTAAACGATGTGGAAGAAAACGCTGATAGGGGTGGGGTGTGTATTGGTTTTCGTTGTGAGTGCGATAGTGCACGCCCCAGCAACACTACTGCGCTTAGCGCCTTTGCCGGCCGAGCTACAGCTGAGTGGGATCAACGGCACCGTGTGGCAGGGGCAAGTCAGGCAACTGCGTTGGCAAGATCAGGCTGTCGGCCCAATACAATGGGATCTCCATTGGCACCGGTTATTGACCAGCGCCACGCTGGAAGCCGCGATAAAGGTCCAAAGCCCTCAAGGTGTCAGTGGTAAAAGCGTGGTGGGCTTTAATGGCACCGAGCTAACGCTTTCTCAAACCTTGCTCTCTGCTCCCGCGCATCTGCTGACCCGTTCGGTGGCGTTGCCACCGAGTGTGGCGATTGATGGCCGGCTTGATGTGATTGTACGCGAGGCGGTGTTGGCCGAGTCAGGGTGTCAGCAGCTAGCGGGGCAGATTCAGTGGCAGCAGGCCGGACTCACCCTGCCCTCAGGGCGGCTCAATGATATTCCATTGCGTGCTTCTCTCGCCTGTGATGGCCAAGGTGTCGCGGCGCAGGGTCAAGGCGATTCCCCCTCGTTGAGTAATAAGTTTTCATTGTCAATTACACCGTCTGGGCGATACTCTGTGTCAGGATGGCTGAAGCCGGGGCCGGCCTATCCTGAGCCGATGAAAGCACCTCTCTCTTGGTTGGGTGCACCGGATAATCAAGGACGCTATCGCTTTTCTTTTCGCGGCTAACAAGGCCTGATAGGCTTATCAAAAAGGGTGGCAAATCACGATATGACGCAGCGTAAACTTCCTTACATTCAGTCTAAGCAGGTGGTCGCCACTTCTCGCTTGTTTAAAGTGGAGTCGCTGGAGCTGATTTTTAGTAATGGCGTCGAGCGTACCTATGAGCGGATGAAACCGTCGGGGCGTAATGCCGTGATGATGGTGCCGGTGACCGAATCGGGCGACCTCTTACTGGTACGCGAATATGCCGCAGGCACAGAACAGTATGAGCTAGGCTTTCCCAAAGGACTGATTGACCCGGGTGAAGCGCCCGAGCAAGCGGCAGTGCGGGAGCTGAAAGAGGAAATTGGGCAAGGTGCCCGTGAGCTAGTGCCACTAAAAGAGGTTGTTCTGGCACCGTCGTACTTTTCTAGCCGCATGACGCTGATGTTGGCACGTGATTTGTATCCAGAAAGCTTGGAAGGGGATGAGCCTGAACCGCTTGAAATCATTCGTTGGCCACTTGCCCAAGCGGAAGAGTTACTCACCCACGGTGATTTTTGTGAAGCGCGCAGTATCACCGCATTAATGATGGCGCTGAAGTACTTACAATCTGAGAGGTGAGGCATGGCATTGCCTGAGTTGTTACCCGAGGTGATTGATATTGCTCGCTCTGCGGGTCAGGTTATTTTAGATATTTACCAAGACGGTGATTTTGAAGCGATCACTAAAAGTGACCAAACCCCAGTAACCAGTGCTGATTTGGCGGCACATAAGCTGATCACGGAAAAGCTCACCGCGTTGACGCCAGACATCCCCGTATTATCAGAAGAAGACTGTGGTGTGCCATTAAGCGACCGTCAGCAATGGCAGCGCTATTGGTTGATTGATCCCCTCGACGGTACCCAAGAGTTCATTGCAGGCAGTGGTGACTTCGCCACTATTATCGCGCTGGTGGAGGACAACCATCCCGTCATGGGCGTGGTCTATGCCCCCGTCTCCGGGGTGACCTACTATGCTTGCCAAGACAAAGGGGCCTGGAAAATCACCCCAGATGGCGAAATGCATCGCATCTCGACAATGAAGCGAGAAGAGACGATTACCTCACTCTCTATCGCTATCAGTCGCCGTCAAGATATTCATGCAGTCACCGAAAAGCTGGCACCTGAAATTAATTATGATTTGGTGCCATTAGGCTCCGCGGCACTCAAAGCCTGCTTGGTCGCAGAAGGCGCGGTCGACTGTTATTTACGCCTAGGGCCGACGGGGGAGTGGGACACTGCCGCTACCCAATGCATTGTTGAGCAAGCGGGTGGACGTATTCTGAGCACAGAGCTCGGGGCCTTGTCTTACAACGAACGGGACTCATTACAGAACCCTAACTTTATTGTGTTGGGGGATGAGTCGCTCGCGTGGTCGTCGATACTGCAGGCATCGTAATGATTGACGGCACCGCCAGGTGCCGTTTTCTTTTATGACCGGTTCAGAACAAACGATTTAAGCCATTGAGGGCTGCCACCCGGTAAGCTTCGGCCATGGTCGGGTAGTTGAAGGTGGTATTCACAAAATAATCGATGGTATTCCCTTCGCCTTTTTGCTCAAAAATCGCTTGGCCGATATGAATGATTTCCGAGGCGCGCTCGCCAAAGCAGTGAATGCCTAATATTTCGCGGGTATCGCGGTGGAAAAGGATTTTTAAACTGCCGACATCCATCCCCGCGATTTGTGCGCGTGCTAAGTGCTTGAATAGCGAGCGGCCAACTTCATACGGGACTTTTTCTGCGGTGAGCTCTTGCTCGGTTTTACCCACTGAGCTGATTTCTGGAATGGTATAGATCCCCGTGGGGATGTGTTCAATCAAGCGCACGTTGGCGTTGCCTTGGCAAATGGCTTCGGCCACCACGCGCCCTTGATCATAAGCGGCACTGGCAAGGCTAGGGTAACCAATCACATCACCGACGGCATAGATATGCCCCACTTCTGTTGCGTAGCTTTCGCTATCAACGTCGAGCTGCCCACGCGAGTTAGGTGTAAGGCCGACCGAGGACAAATTGAGTTTATCGGTATTGCCTGCACGGCCATTGGCATACAGCAGGCAATCTGCTTTCATTTTTTTGCCTGACTCCAGATGCACAATCACGCCATCGTCGGTGCCCTCAATGCGCTCATAGGTCTCATCATTGCGGATCATGACACCACTGCTGCCAAAGTGATAAGACAAAGCATCAGAGATTTCGTTGTCCAAAAACGACAGCAAGCGATCACGGGTGTTGATTAAATCCACTTTGACCCCGAGCCCACGGAAAATAGACGCATATTCACTGCCAATCACGCCTGCGCCATAAATAATCACGTGGCGCGGGTCATGGGCTAACGACAAAATGGAGTCACTGTCGTAGATGCGTGGGTGGGAAAAATCCACGTCAGCGGGTTGATAAGGGCGAGAGCCGGTAGCAACCACAAAGTGATCGGCTGTATAGGTATCAGCGCTGCCATCACTATGATGCACGGTTAAGGTATGCGCATCGACAAATTCGGCGCTACCATGGAGCAGGGTACATTGGTTTCGGTCATAGAACCCTTGGCGCATACGGGTTTGTTTGCCTATGACCGATTCAGCATGGCTGAGAATGTGTGAGAAAGTACTGTGGATACTCTTGCTGTTTTGGGTGTAGATAGGGCTTTGATTGAATTCAATGATCCGGCTGACAGTGTGGCGTAGTGCTTTAGACGGGATGGTGCCCCAATGGGTACAGCCACCGCCAACGGTGCTTTCTCGCTCAATCACTGCCACCCGCTTACCCGCTTTGGATAAACCCATGGCGGCACCTTCACCACCGGGGCCACTACCTATCACGATCGCATCAAAATGATCTTGCGGGCGAGGGCTCGACTTGCTCATAGGGTTCAGACCTTATTTTCATTATTGCAACATCTATTTATGACCAGTTTAACGCTTATTATCCGTAAGGTTAACTTTCGCGAGCAAATCTGTGTTCAAATCCGCGCCGCCGCGATGGGGAACACTGCCTGGATTGGCTGATTTAAACGCTAAAATTGCGTATAGTGGCAGCATGGTGACCATGGATAGAGTGCGATGGGTATTCGAGCACAACAAAAAGAAAAAACGCGCCGTTCTGTCATTGATGCGGCGTTCAGCCAGCTCAGTGCTGAGCGCAGTTTTTCCAGCCTCAGCTTGCGCGAAGTGGCGCGAGAGGCGGGAATCGCGCCCACCTCTTTTTACCGCCACTTCAAAGACATGGATGAGCTGGGGTTAACCATGGTTGATGAGGGCGGGCTATTGCTCCGTCAACTGATGCGTCAGGCGCGTCAGCGGATAGCGGCTGAAGGCAGTGTGGTGCGTACCTCGGTCGAAACCTTTATGGAGTTTATCGAGAGCAGCCCAAATGTGTTTCGGTTGCTTTTGCGCGAGCGTTCAGGCACCTCTTCGGCGTTTCGTGCCGCCGTGGCAAGGGAAATACAACATTTTGTTGCTGAGTTGACCGAGTATTTACAATCTCGTACGCAGCTCACCTATGAAGAAGCGTACAATCAGTCAGAAGCGTGTGTGATTTTGGTCTTCAATATGGGTGCGGAAGCGCTTGATCTTGACCCTCACGCCCGCGCAGAATTGGCAGAGCGAATGGTGTTACAATTGCGCATGATAGCCAAGGGAGCTTACTGGTATCGAAAAGACCGTGAGCGGCGAGCCTTACAGGAAAAACTGTCATAAAACAGGTGAAGACATGGAACACGAGCAAGTGAAATCAGAACGTAAATTTTTGCTGCTGGCACTGGTTACCGGCATTTGTGGAAGTGCAACTCTCGCGACACTGTTCGTCAGTGGTGTGGCATTTTCTATTTTTCCCATTCTTGCGTTTGTACTGGCCGTGCACGCTTGCTACCAACTTCACGAACGCCAGCCGCTGACGGAAGGCACGCCGCTGATTGCGTTTGCCTGCTTCTTGGTGGGGGCATTTGGCTACTCAGCGTTTATCCGTATGCAAATGCCAGAGCTGGGCGGCAACTTCTTCTCGATTTTGGTTGCGATGGCATTAGCGTTCTGGGTCGGCCACAAACTGGGCTTTTTCAGCCGCAAAGCGAAAAACGATACCGCCTCTGACGTCTAATTGTCTCTAAAACAGCTGTGATTGAAACCCAAAAAAGGCGTCGAGAAGACGCCTTTTTTACGTTTATCCGCGCTTGCTTGCCGTGACTATTTGCGCTCTAACCACACCCCGGCTTCGGTATGGTGGGTGAACGGGAATTGATCAAACAGCGCACAGCGACTAATGCGGTGTGTTTGGCTTAGGCGCTCTAAGTTCTCGACCAAGGTCTCAGGGTTACAGGAAATATATAAAATCCGATCGTAACCTTGCACCATTTTGCAGGTTTCATCATCCATGCCCGCACGAGGGGGATCGACAAAAATGGTATTGCACTGATAGTCACTCAGTGTCACCCCTTGATCTTTTAAGCGGCGAAACTCGCGCTCGCCATTGATCGCCTGAGTGAATTCTTCGGCAGACATGCGAATAATCTGCACATTGTCGATGTTGTTAGCGGCAATATTGTACTGCGCCGATTGCACTGAGGGTTTCGCCAGCTCGGTGGCGAGAACGCGGCGAAAGTTTTTCGCCAAGGCGAGGGAAAAGTTGCCGTTCCCGCAATACAGCTCCAGCAAATCACCTTGGCTATCGCGAGTGCAATCGATGGCCCATTCCAGCATTTTCTCAGCCACCGGCCCGTTGGGTTGGGTAAAGCTGTTTTCAATTTGCTGGTAGATCAGCGTCTGACCATCGGCATTGAGCTTTTCTAAAACGTAGTCGCGGTCTAGCACTTTCTTTTGCTTGCGCGCACGGCCAATCAAATTGAGATTAAAGCCCTCATCGTTCAAACGTTGTTTAAGCGCTTGCGCGGCGCTGTCCCACTCTTCGTCTAGCTGGCGATGATAGAGCAACGATACCAAGATCTCACCGCTTAGAGTGGAGAGGAAATCAACCTGGAACAGTTTACGTCGTAAGGCGTCGTTGGGCTTGATGGCCTCCATTAATAGCGGCATGAGGTCATTGATCAAGCGGCTCGCGGCAGGAAAGGTATCAACCCGGTACTTCTGCTTGGTTGCAGGATCAAACATGATGTAATACAAGTCGTCGCCTTCATGCCATACCCGAAACTCTGCGCGCATCCGATAGTGGGTTTCCGGTGAGCGAAAGATCTCTAGCTCAGGTGCGTGAAACGGCGCGAGTTGTGCATTGAGTCGTTGGACTTTCTCAGCAAGCTGTGTGTCGTAGTCAACGGCGGTGTGAGCCTTGGTCATGATGGCTGCCTCAGCGATTGGAAAATGAGCGCAGATTTTAGACAAATCCCCAGCCATGTCCACCCTTGCTCACGATTCTCCCTTATTCAATAAGGTTATCAATGGACAATATCCATCTAGACGGCTAATATCCGAGCGTGGGGAAGTGATCCTGTCTTGCAATATGTGACGGATCACAGGAATGCGGTGAGAGCCCGCAACTGACGCGCAGCGGTATTAGAGAACGACCCTAACCGGCCTTAGGCCAGACACTGTCGCCAATACTGATTGATGGTATGCGATGGGAAGTCGTTAGCAGTAGGCGGCGAAAGCCATGCTCTTAAGTCCGAATACAGCCCACACTCGCAGCACAGTGCTGCCTATTCTCGCGATTAGGAAGGAAGATCCAATGAACAAACAGATTGTGGCGAGTCTGGTGGCGACGTCACTATTCCCCGCGGCCGCGTGGGCCGAGCAAAACACTGAAACGGTGGTGGTGACCGCCAGTCGGTTTGCGCAGTCCGATGCCTCGGTATTGCAATCAGCAACCATTTTGACGCGTCAAGACATTGCGCGCTTGCAGGCGCGAAGCCTTGTCGATGTATTGCGCACGGTGCCGAGCATCGAGATTGCTCAAAGCGGAGGTAGAGGACAAATTGCCTCTATTTTTATGCGCGGCACGGAATCAGACCACTCTTTAGTCTTGATTGATGGCATGCGTATGGCGTCATCCATTAAAGGCTCGGTAGATTTTAATCAGATCCCAGTGAACAGTATTGAACGCATTGAGATCATTCGCGGCGCACGTGCCACACTCTATGGGTCGAGCGCGATTGGTGGGGTGATCAATATCATTACCAAAACCAATAAAGAGCGAGCCAATGTTTCTGCGACCGTAGGCAGTTTGGATCATCATGCTGTTAGTGGCGCATGGGCAACAACGTTGGGCGATAACGGTCACTTTTCAGGCATCGCTGGGTATGAGTCGAATGATGGATACAATGTTCATCCGACAGCGAGCAACCGGGGTGATCAGCATGGTTTTACCGGCCGCAACGCGCAGCTTGGCTACAGTCATCGCTGGAATACATTTTGGTCGGCCGATGTGACGGGGCGCTGGTACCAGAATGAGTACGATTACGATAATTTTGGCAGCTTAAAACATGGCTGGCTAGAAAGCCAAGCACTGGCCAGCACGCTGAACTACCGCTCTGACGCTTGGAGAGCAACACTCAGCGCAGAAATCTCCCAACAAGAAAACTTCGACTATCGTCCTGGCAGTGACCGTAAAAACAATAAAACCTCAGATGTTGAGCAAGTCTCTACCTCGTTGGGACTCCAGTATCAAGCCACGGAGGATTGGCTGCTTGGTGGCGGTGTGGATTATCGACAAGACACCTTTAATGAAGGCAGCTTGATTACCAACCCCGATGATATTGCAATCAATCCGCGCGATAACCTGGGCACTTACCTTTTAACGCAATTTAGCCCAGTAGAAGCACTGTCTATTGAGGCAAGCGCACGTTCGGATGATAACGAACAATACGGACAGCATGCGACGTGGCAGACGAGTGCGGGTCTTGCGATAGCGGAAGGGTATCAATTGGTCGCTAGCTACGGCACTGCTTTTAAGGCACCAAGTCTGACTGAGCTTTACGGATGGGGCGGTAATGCAACGCTCAAGCCGGAGGAGTCGTCAAATACGGAGCTTTCGCTGCGTGGAGCAACGGCTGACGTTGATTGGTCACTCACAGGCTATATTAACAATATCGATAATATGATCGATTGGGATGCAGAGGCCAAGAAAAATCGCAATATTGGTGAGGTAACGATTAAGGGTGTTGAGCTCATTGCGAACTTTGATGTGGCATCACTCCATAACCAGCTTTCGTTGGCGTATAAAGATCCCAAAAAGGATAACACCGGTGAGCAGCTCGCACGCCGCGCCAAACGGGTGGCGAAATGGGATGCGTCGTACCAATGGGAGCGACTGCAGCTCGGTACTCAGTGGCAGTATCAAGGTGACCGTCTGGATTATTCCGGTGGAGAGATGTTGGGAAGCTATAGCCTGTGGGCGGTCACTGCATCCTATCAAGCGACCGATAACCTGACCGTGAAAGGCAAAGTCGATAATGTGTTTGATAAAGAGTACGAGACAGCGGGTGGTTATCCTGCCGCTGAGCGCGCCTATTTTATGACGTTGGACTATCACTACTAGTGATTGCTTCTCGGCGAAACTAGCTTTCTTCACGCCCTTGTCGTTATGATAAGGGCGTTATTGATTGCATGAGTGTCCCATGGCGCAGCCCAATATTTTGATTTTTGACTCTGGTGTGGGTGGCTTATCGATTTACCAGTCGGTACGAGAGCAGCTTCCTGACGCTAACTACACCTATTTGTTCGATAACGAAGCTTTTCCATACGGTGAGTTAGATGACACGCGCTTGGTCACACGGGTGGCGGCTCAAGTGCGCGCTGTGTGTGCGCATCATGATATTGATATCGTCGTCATTGCATGCAATACAGCATCGACGCTGGTATTACCGACGCTCCGTCAGCAGTTAGCGCTTCCGGTCGTGGGGGTTGTGCCTGCGATCAAGCCTGCAGCAGCGATCAGTCAGAAAAAAATCATTGGCTTACTCGCTACGCCAGCCACCGTCGCCCGCCCTTATACCGAACAATTAGTGGCGGACTTTGCCAAAGAGTGCCAGGTAGTCTCAGTCGGTACCACGGCGCTCGTGCACATGGCAGAACGCAAACTCCGGGGTGAGGCGGTGAATCAGCAAGATCTCGCGGCGATATTGCGACCGTTTAAAGGAACCGTCGATACCCTCGTTCTCGGCTGTACTCACTTCCCTTTACTGCGTGATGAAATTCAATCAGTGGTGGGTGATGAAGTCCACTTAATTGATTCGGGAGAGGCGATTGCGCGTCGCGTGGTCTCGCTGGTGAGTCTAGATAGCGACGCAAGGGCTACCGCAGCGACGTCGAAGCATTGCGCTTATGCGACGGCAACCCCTATTAAAGCCGATGCCTTGGCGGACTTTATCCGATCGATAGGTTTTACGGATGTCAGCTATTCGCCTGCTTTTTTGGCTCATTCGCTTCACGGACTTTAAGTGTCCGCTCACCATAAACATTATTATTGAGCGCATTGATAGCATCGTCGGCATGCCCGGCGGCCATCACCACAAAACCAAACCCTCGGCGTTTCCCCGTCCGCTTGTCTTTCATTAGACGAACGGCAAACACTTCTCCATGTTCGCTAAACAGCGTGCGTACATCATTTTCATTCGCACGATAAGGTAAGTTTCCAACGTATAGCGTTTTACTTTGCGGAGACTCTTCTTCTTTTTCGCTCGACGAGGTAGATGTAGATGGTGCTTGCTCTGGCTGAATAAAGTTGGGCAAAGGAAGATATAGGCAAGCCAGGCCACTAAGTATCGCACCCACAGCAAACGAGAGTGCGGGTGAGCTGACGTCCATCAGGCTGACAATAATTGCGCCAAGGACGGCGATGCAGATGACTAAAGCAAAATTAACTGGTGATTTCATAAGCGTAATTAAATAGAACGATTAAAGTGATGACATGACAACATTTCGGCAATGCATGTCGTGAAAAAGACCAAGAAAACAAGCCAGCGTTACCTTGCGGTAAAGGTCTCGTATCAATAATGTTTCAAATCGCTGGTTATTCATCATTTTAGGTGGATTATTGCTCAGTCGAAATAAAAAACGTAAAAATCCCTTGTCAGTGTGATCCGCGTCGCTATACTACGCCCCACATCGACACGGCAAGCGATTTACTGCCATGTCGAGGCAAAAAATCAAATAAAAATAAACGCTTGACGTGAGTTTTTAAAAGATTAAGATGGCCGGCCTACTTAACGCCAAGCGTTAGGGGAGTCAAAAAGAGGTTTTATTTTCACCCGGTGGGTTGAAAATAAAAGATAAAATTTCTTCTTGACTTTAACGGCAAGGCGCGTAAGATACGCAGCCCTGACCAAGCGAAGCGCAGCTTCGCAWCGTCARCGCTCTTTAACAATTTGACCTATGCAATCTGTGTGGGCACTCGTTGAGAATAGACAAAAAGATTTATTCGATGAACTGAGTGACCAAACGACAACTTTTACAGTTGTTCGGCACAGTCAATTCGTTTTTCTCTTCGGAGAGAAACAGTAATCAGTATTCATTGAGCTGAAACTTCGGTTTCGAAAAACTTAAATTGAAGAGTTTGATCATGGCTCAGATTGAACGCTGGCGGCAGGCCTAACACATGCAAGTCGAGCGGAAACGGCAGTATTGAAGCTTCGGTGGATTTACTGGACGTCGAGCGGCGGACGGGTGAGTAACGGCTGGGAACCTGCCCTGACGAGGGGGATAACCGTTGGAAACGACGGCTAATACCGCAT
>NZ_MUEY01000016.1:0-98546 GCF_001995695.1 Salinivibrio sp. ML290
ATTTTATCTAACATATACTATCTTTTATTTCCATTTTATCTAACATATACTATCTTTTATTTCCGAAACTTAATTGTATAATAAGAAACTAACATTGTATTAGCGCGCATGCTCGATTTTCCAAAACTGTTATACGCAATCTTATCTATATAAGAAGCTGATATAGATAGTATTTACCGCCTCTCATACATATCTCTTTTCCGCGAAAATGTACACGCCGCCTATCTCTGCTCGGGCGTTCACACTATCCCCAAGCATTTAACTGTAACTATATGACTCATGGATACTTTTAATCATCCAGTGTTTAGCCATGCTACCGCCGATCAGTTGTCGGCATCTAACACGCCATTGAGTTGGCAGATTTGGGATTAGTCTATCAAGGGCTGTTTTGGTTTTCGTGCGGTATTGTCCAAAGTGTTAGATAAACCATGTTTTGTGAGGTGGGTGCAAGAAGTTGGTTAGAACACAAGGAGCGAATTGGGTTGGTGGGGTGAAGTGCGCGATTAGAACGACTTTAGTATGTCCGTTTTGGCGGCGATAGTCAGCGCAAATGGCTTCATTGTGTGTCTTCGGCATCGATTTCGTGGATAAAGCTATCGATGTCGTACTCAGCATCGCCACTCTGTTCGCCCTCTACGAGAAGTTGACGTAGTGTATGCAGTTTAGTCTCTTGGTTTTCGAGTAAACGCAGTGCGGCGCGAACGACTTCACTTGTCGAGCTGTAACGCCCTGTTTCGATTTGGCTAGCGATAAAGCCATCGAAGTGTTCACCTAGGGTAATACTTGTATTCTTTGCCATGGTTAGAACTCGTTGATACCAATATATACCTAATTATGGTATTTGGCGTGCGTGAAGGCAAGGTGACGGCCATGGGCGATAAAACCTATGCGACGAGCAATGTGCGCGAGCTCTATCTCGCGCACTGCTGAGGATGGGGTGCTGCTGTGCCCGTCGGTGCCGATCAGTGCGATTGCGCCGAATGGGTGGTGGATGGGCGCGTTGCTTTTGTGGCTTGGCACGTCGGCTGTGGGCGTTGTTGGTTGCGGTGGATTTGATATTGCTGCCATGCAAAGGTCACCACAAAACAGCCGGTGAGTAGCAATACAATGGTCGGGCCTGGCGCGCTGTCGAGGTAAAACGACAGGGTGACGCCGCCCACGGCGGTGACTAAAGCGATGGCACAGGCAATCCATAGCATGCGGCTAAATTGTTTGCTGAGCATAAAGGCGGTGACGCCCGGTGCAATCAACATCGCCACTACTAAGATAATCCCTACTGCATGTAACCCCGCAACAATGGTGGCAATCATCACCGAGAGCAGGAGCCAGTGAAGCTTTTGTACTGGGAGCCCGAGCACGCTGGCTTGCGCGGGGTCGAACGATAGTAGCATTAAATCTCGCCCTTTAAGCAGCACCAGCGCAAGCACGACTAAGCCGGTGATGGCGGCGGTGAGCAGCTGTTGGTGGTTAATCCCCAATAGGTTGCCAAATAGAATATGGTCAAGGTGCAAATCAGACGGGAACTGGCCTTGCAAAATCAGCCCCAGAGCGAAAAAGCCGGAAAACACAATCCCCAGCAAGGTGTCTTCTTTGACACGGCTATTTTGTTTGAGCCAATGCACACTGGTGGCGCATGCGGAGCCGGCGGCAAAGGCGCCGACAATCAGCGGCAGGCCAAATAAGTTTGCCAACACCAACCCCGGCAGCACCGCGTGAGCTACCGCATCGCCAATTAACGACCAGCCTTTTAATACTAAATAGCAAGAAAGCAGCGCGCAGGGTAGTGCCACTAAGACAGCCATCAGCAGTGCATCTTGCATAAAAGTCAGTTGATACGGATTCATTGCAGTGCCTCCTGACGTTTGGCGCGCCGCGCGAGTAAACCGTGTTTAGGGCCAAACACAAAGGCGGCTAAGAAGAGTCCCACTTGGGCCAACACAATCAGTGCGCCAGCGTTAAGGTTGGCGAAATAGCTGATGTACACCCCAAACAGTGAGGTGACTGTGCCGATGACACCGCTTAGCACCAACACGGGCCCAAAGCGATCACTCAATAAATAGGCGGTGGCGCCGGGGGCGATCACCAAGCAAATCACCAAAAAGGCACCGACACTTTTAAGTGCCGCCATGGTGCAGGCGCTGAGAAGCGCAAAAAACAGCACTTTGAGTCCCACTACAGGTAAACCAATGCAGCGGGCGTGGCTTTCATCGAAAAAGGTCAGCATAAAATCACGCCATTTCACCGCCAGTACGGTGAGGCTCACCAAGGCAATGATCAGCATTTGCACCGCATCGAGTGGGGCAATGGCGAGCAAATTACCCAGCATAATTTGTTGTATATCGACCGCGACGGGCGAAATGGAGACTAAAAAGAGGCCGAAGGCGAAAAAGCTCGAAAAAATCAAACCGATGATCGCATCTTGTTTGATGTGACTGCGTTGATGCAAAAACAGCATCACGCTCGCGGCCATGCCGCCGGCAACAAAGGCACCGAGCGAAAAGGGCAGGCCTAGCATATAAGCGCCGGCAACGCCCGGTACAATCGCATGGGAGAGGGCATCGCCCATCAGCGACCAGCCTTTGAGCATCAAAAAGGCGGAGAGCAAGCCGCACACGCCGCCAATCAAGGTGGTGACCAGCAATGCTTTTTGCATGTATTGATAGGCGAGGGGATCAAGTAAGCTCATTCGCGCCGCTCCTGCGCGCTTTGTTCGCGCTTGCCATACACCACCAAGGGCCGCTCGTCGTCGGAAATCACCGATAGCTCGCGCGGATCGGCGTCTTGGTGGAGCTGATCGCTGGGCATCACATACTGGCGCAGTTTGCCGCCAAAAATGGCACTGAGGTTCTCGGTAGTAAACACATGTTCGGTGCGTCCGCCTGCCACCACCGCGCGATTGACCAACACGGTGCGATCGCAAAAGTCGGGTACGGTACCGAGGTTATGGGTGGCGATTAAAATGGTTTTGCCTTCGTCTTTGAGCTCAAGCAGCAAACGCATAATTGACTCTTCACTGGTGACATCTACGCCAGTAAAGGGCTCATCCAGTAAAATCAGCGGGCTGTGCTGAGCCAAGGCGCGGGCGAGAAAAACGCGTTTTTTCTGTCCGCCGGACAGTTCGCCAATTTGGCGCTGGCGAAAGGCTGTCATACCCACGCGGGCCAAGGCCTCATCCACCGCTTGATGATCCGCCGCTTTGGGGCGACGCATAAATGACATCTTGCCGTAGCGGCCCATCATTACTACATCTTCCACTAACACCGGGAACGACCAGTCGATCTCTTCGGATTGAGGGACATAAGCGACCAAGCCTGCTTTTTGCGCTTGCTTAATGGGGGTACCGTTGACCGCAATGCTGCCACTGCCGGGATTCACAAACCCCATGATCGCTTTAAACAAGGTGGATTTGCCGCTGCCATTGGCACCCACCAAGGCAGTGATGGTTTGCGCTGGCAGCGAGAAACTGGCGTGCTCAAGGGCACACAGGCCGTTTCGATAGACGACACGCACCTTGTTGACATCTAACACACTGGGCGTGTCGTCGGTTAAATCATAGTGCGTCATGGCGCAACCCCGCTAAGACGGTTTCTGTGGTAACTGTCAGTAAGGATAGATAGTCAGGCACGGGTCCGTCAGCTTGACTGAGCGAATCGACATATAAAATGCCGCCATAGTGCGCGTCGGTTTCCGCGGCGACCTGTTTGGCGGGCGCATCAGACACGGTACTTTCGGAGAAGACAGCACGCACTTGGTGTTTTCGTACGGTATCAATCAGCGCGCGAACTTGTTGCGGTGTGCCCTGACGCTCAGCGTTTATCGGCCATAAATAGGCTTCGTTGAGGTTTAAATCACGCGCCAGATAAGAGAAAGCGCCTTCGCTGCTTACTAGCCAACGCTGGGATTCGGGGACAGCGGATAGCGCGTCTTGCGCACGCGCGAACACGGCTTGAATTTGTGCCTTGTAGGCTTTGGCATTGGCTTGATAGTGCGTTTGATTGGCAGGATCGTACTTAATCAGGGCTTGCTCGATGTTATCAACGTATCGCATTGCATCCGAGGGCGACATCCACGCGTGCGGATTGGGTTTGCCGCGATACGGGCCCGAGGCAATCACAATCGGCTCCACGCCCTCAGATAAGATCACATTCGGCACCTTATCGATGTGCTGGAAAAAACGTTCGAACCAACGCTCTAGGCCTAATCCGTTCCACATCACCACATCCGCACCTTGCGCACGCAGAATATCCCCCGGGGTGGGTTGGTAGTTGTGGATCTCAGCACCGGGTTTAGTAAGTGACACCACCTCGGCATGCTCACCCGCTACGTTAGCGGCCATATCAGCGAGAATGGTAAAGCTGGTCACCACTTTTAACTTGTCCGCGTGCGCCAGTGGAGAGAGCAAGAGCGCGACGATAATGATGATGTTCTTCTTCATAAGCCTTTATCTCTTTAACGATGCGTGTGACTACGGCGCGGTGCCGCCAGCCGATCATAAGTTAAAGATAACGGTTATGATAATCATTCTCAAGTAAGTATTGTTAAAAAGGACGCCGATAGCGCCCGTGAGAGATTGCATTTGTGTATTTGCACGTAAGGTGCATGACAGATTAATCGCGAATGGTATCGTGTCTCGCCCACTCCATGATGGTCCAATCTTTCTTTTGTGCGTGCAGACTTAGGTGTGGATCGGGGTTCACTGCAAACGCATTATCAACTTGTTCGAGAAGCGGCACATCCCAGTGCGAATCACTGTAGCCGTAGGTGTGACCTACGGTGTCGTGGCGGTCAGAGAGCCATGCCTGCATATAGTCATGCTTACCACGAAAATCACGTACACAATGAGAAATACTGCCCGTATAAACACCATTAATGGTTTCGAGCTCAATTGCGATCACAGTGTCGAGTTTGAGTAATGCGCCAATCGGTCTTGCTAAGTGTGCGGCGGTATTAGAAACCAGCACGCAGTGGTCGCCACGGTTGCGATGCCATTCAATGCGTTCTAACGCTTGCGGAACCACCACTGGGGCGACGAGCCTATCGATAAAGTCAGTGGCCCAATCATCGACCGTTTGGGTTGAGCGGCCTTTGAGTGGGGTAAGCTGAACGTGCATATATTGTTCAAGGTTAATTCGACCCTTTTTAAAGTCGATATAGGCTTGCTGCTCTTGAGCGACTCGATCACTCGACGCGTGCCCTTGTTGGTATAAATAATCCAGCCACGCTTGTTTGGTATCGGTGGCGATCAGGGTTTCGTCGAGAACAAAAAATGCGATGTTGATAGGTGCCGTCATAGCTACTTGCTGATTGTTTTTCATGCCGTCCATCCTAGACAACAACTATGACGATTGGGTTTCAGTTTGCGACAAAAAAAGCCTCGGACGATCCGAGGCTTAATCATGATATCGACTGAAGGCCGATTACTGACGGATACCTTCGACGTGAAGCTCCATATCAACATAGGTGGCAGGGCCCATGGTAGGAATACCGAAGTCTTCTAGCTCCAGGCGGGTGTTACCCATAAAGCCTGCGCGGTAGTTGCCCCAAGGATCCTCACCGTGACCAACCAACTCTGCGTCGATTTCAATCGGCTTGGTTTGGCCATGCAAGGTCAGATCGCCTGCGATGGTCATCGAGCCGTCACCGTTGTCGGTTACCTTGGTGCTTTCAAAGGATGCTTGGCCATATTCGCCCACATCCAGGAAATCACCGCTACGAATGTGCTTATCACGCTCGGCGTGGTTAGAATCGACACTGGTTGTATCAATAGTCACAGAGACACTGGATGCACCAATGTTGTCTGGGTCGAATTCAAACTGGCCATCGAACTGATTAAAGCGACCTTTGATAAAGCTGTAACCTAGGTGTGGCACTTTGAAGTTGACCGAGGCGTGTGCGCCCTTGGTGTCAATCATATAAGTGTCTGCGAGTGCAGGCCCAGATAAGAGTGTCGCGGCGCTCATTCCCATGGCTAACATGAGTTTTTTCATTTCGAGTTTCCTCCGATCATCTTCCGTAACGTATTGTCTTTATCAATAAAGTGGTGTTTAAGTGCCATAACTGCATGGCCAGCGGCCAATACAATCAAGGTAATGGCAACGTAGTAGTGTACATCCCCAGCAATATCTGACTGGTTGGGGAAAAGCTCACCGGCGCTTGGCACGGTAAACCAAGTGAAGACATCTATCCCTCGCCCATCTGATGTTGAGATCAGATAACCGGAGACAAACAAAGTGATTAGCAACAGATAGATTGTATGATGCCCAGCCGTTGCCGCTTTACGCTCCCACGCTTTGCCCTCGACAGCAGGCATGGTGTGTGTCGCTTTCCACACGAGCCTAAACAAGGTGGCAAGGGCGAGCAATAACCCAATGGATTTGTGCCAATGCGGCGCCGTCTGATACCAGCTGCTGTAATAACTGAGATCGACCATCCAAAGCCCAACAGCGAAAAGACCAATGATCACAATGGTTGATAGCCAGTGTAGCGTACGCATTATCAGATCGTAGCCCGTTTTCGTTGTCATCGTTGCTGCTCCTATTCACTATGCCAACACAGTATATAGGGTGAATGGTAATTCAGAACCGTTTCCCCTTGAACAAGATGTTCGAATAATTCTAACGAACTCTTGACTGGGTTAGGACTCGTCGGCGGTCCAGCTCAAGCTCAGAGAGACGGAATCAGCGAAGCGAAGTGCGTGAGGCTTATCAATGGTGACTTGCGCATAGCGCACCCAGTGATGGTCACGTGCAATGTCTAGCACGCCTGCCACAAGCTTCTCCAGCAATAAAAAACGGCCATTTTCGACGTAATCGATAATCGCTTTCGTGATCACTTTATAGTTGAGTGCATCATCTACGTTGTCTTCTTCACAGGCTTTGTGGCCGGGATAGTGGATCTCAACATTGATCACTACATCTTGTTTTTTCTCTTGCTCGTCGGGATTAAAACCAATGTAAGTACGCAGGCGCAGGTTGGTTACTTTAATGACAGCGTCGTTCATAATCTTTCCCTGGTCACGAAATTAAATGAGATGGCGTCCGCCATCCAGCTTGATAGATTGGCCGGTCATATGTTGACTGGCGAGAATAAATTCGCAGGCATTCACTACCTCTTGTTCACCCGGTACAGTGCCTAAAATCGATTTACGGCGAGCTTTATCACGATAGGCGTCATCATCGCCTTCGTTGAACATGATTAGCGCAGGTGAAATGCTGTTCACCTTAATATGCGGCGCAAGCTTTTGCGCGAAGGAGAGCGTCAGGTTTTCTAGCGCCGCTTTGCTGGTTGCGTAGGCGGTATGCTTAGCGCTGCCCTTTTGCGCGACATAGTCGGTAAGGTGAATAATATCGCCCTGCTGCATCCAGCGTGACGCGGCCATGTTAATGAGGTAAGGCGTTTTGGCGTGAATTTGCATCATATTATCGAATAACGTGGCAATATCTTGGCTTTGCGTTTCACTGTCCCACGACGATGCGTTGTGTATTACGGTATCGAAGGTCGGATGCATCGCATCGAGCGACTCGATAAATGCGTACACGCCCTCATCAGAGGAAAAGTCGGCTTGGAGACAGTGTGCGCCGCGTGCACGTAAGTCAGCCACTTGAGGCCGTTCGGTGCGATAAGATAGGGTCACCTGATGACCTTGGTGAAGAAAGTGACAGGCAAGTGCGTAGCCGATACGCTGCCCGGCGCCAGTGATCAAGAGATGCTTTTTTGTCACGCGTTTTCCTTTCTGTTTATGGATGTCATCAACAACAGGGAGTAACGGTTTTATTACGTATCATGAACTTATCGCGATCAAAGATAGCGTGATATTCAGCGAAACGATAGCTTTTGCAAGGTTAAGCCGCTGATTTCGTGCCACAAGCAACAAAACGGCTGCGCAACGATTGTATGACAAGGGTGAGGGAGAAGATGGACATTTGCCAATGGGCACAACACAGTGAAGCTGAGCGGGCATACCACGATAGCGAGTGGGGTGTGCCGACATTTGATGATCAGCTGATTTTTGAATTCATTTGTTTAGAGGGCGCTCAAGCTGGGTTGAGTTGGCGCCTCATCTTACAAAAGCGTGCGGCTTATCGCGCGGCTTTCTTCGATTTCGACTTTTACCAACTCGCGAACGTGGCCGAACCGAATATCGCTGAGATCATGGCCAACCATGAAATTGTCCGTAATCGTTTGAAGGTAGCCTCTGTATTTACCAATGCCAAGGCGGCGGTGACGCTGGTGGAGGAGTACGGTTCATTGGCTAAAGCCCTTTGGCAGTTTACCGGCGGCGTGCCCATTGTAAACCATCACCAATCGGATGCCGATGTCGCTACCGCGACGGACGAGTCCCGCGCCATGAGCCGTTTTTTGAAAAAGCGCGGCTTTAAATTTGTGGGTGAGACGATTTGTTATTCGCTGATGCAAGCGCTCGGCATGGTCAATGATCATGTCGTCACGTGTCCGCGGTATCAACCCTGTTGCGAACTGGCTGACTCGGTAAAAGCCTCGCCTTAGAAATAACGACGAAATTGCCAGAAGCGCGCTTGCCAATAAGGGTTATCTAGTCGTGACACTGTCACGCCTTTTGAGGCGGAAGCATGCATAAAACGCTGTCCACCCAGAAAGATGCCCACATGACGAAGGCCGGGGCGAATATGAAAAAACACCAGATCCCCTTGGCGTGCGGATTGATAATCAATGGCATAGCCGGTTTTTGCTTGGCCGTGGGTGGTGCGCGGTAGTGGGGTAGCGAGCGCCGATTGATACACGTGTTGGGTGTAAGCGGAACAATCAATACCTTGCCGTGTGGTGCCTCCCCACCGATAGGGGGTGCCTTGCCACTGACGATAAAGTTGTGTAAGTGCTTGGTCTAGCGCTTGATCGCTAATCGTCCTGTCCGAACTAGGCATATCAGATGTTGTTGCCGCGTCACGCTGCGTGACACAGCCTGCTAACATCAAGGCTAAAAAAGGTATCACTAAAACATGTTTCATACGCTGCCCTTAATGCAGTTGCGCCCTGCTTCTTTGGCTTTGTACAAGGCTTTATCCGCTAACTGCAATACCTCATCGGGCGTGTCGGCTTGTGAGGCATCGGCAAAGCCAATACTGACAGTAATATTAACGGGCTTTTGTTCGCTTGCACGTCCACGCTTTTGTCGGCCTTGCTTGTCATCATGAGGACGAGATTCATCACGCAGTATCAAAGGGTAGTTGGCGATGTCCTCACGTAGGGCGTCGAGAAACGGCAAGCAGTGCTCGGTGGTTTTTCCTTTGAATAGCAGGGTAAATTCTTCACCGCCGTAGCGAAAGGCACTGGCGCCTCCTTCACAATGTGCCATATGTTTGGCAACGAGCTTAAGAACATCATCGCCGGTTTCGTGACCGTATTTATCATTGAATTGCTTAAAGTGATCCACATCCAGCATGGCGAGCGTGTATTGTCTGCCTAGGTGTTTGAGCTCGTCTTCAAGTGCGCGACGCCCCGCAATTTCGGTAAGCCCATCAATGAATGCCAGTTGGTGGCTTAGCGAGACTTGGTTGGCAATTAATAACACGCCGGCCAATGAAAATATCAACGAAGAAATGAAAGGCACATTAAAAAACACCAAGGTCGTGACACCGCATAATACACTGACGAAGGCGGCATGATCTTCAATGCTATTTTTGCGCAACAGTCGAATGGTGCTGACACAGACCAAAATCGAGAGCAACACGATCAGCAGCAGCGGCATGGGACTAACGGCGGTCACTCTGACTAATACCGGATGCTGATGGAGATAGGTGGAGAGTTCACCGAATTGCTGCACCAAAAGGCCGCACCAACCAATTTCCATACCAATCGCGAGGAAAAAGAACAGACCAAACCGAGAGGTGAGTTTTTGATCGCGCACGATGATCATATACAGCAAGTTAATCGGAAGGGCGACGGTGAGCAGCAAGTACTCCATGTAGGTTGTGCCGTGATTGAGTGGCGATTGCAGCCGCGTGAGGATCACTGTGTATCCCACCAATAAGATCACGACCATCATACCGACGCGGGCGCTTTTGAATAAGTGGCTTAAAAGTAGTGCGGTGAATAACAGAAAATACGGCGCTGCGTAAATTAAGTTGTAATAGGGGGCTAGCGCAGCAATCAAGGGTTGATAGCTCGCGGCAAGCAGCAGCAGTAAAACAATGGGCGTCCCCATACGGACCACGGATGAACGCAAAAATCCCATGAAACCTCTTATTGGGTTGAGGTAACACCATTAACTTACCACGGATCGCTTGTTAGGGGATGGCCTGACGCTCAGAATGTGATAACAGCAATGGTCTAGCGAGTCTCTTTAATTTAATGATTAGATTATCATTCTGGGGGCAAAAAGAAAGCCAAGCGATGGCTTGGCTTTCTGCTGACGTTTCGCATGATGTGCGTGGTTAGAGCGAGAACACGTTTATTCGCTCTGTGACGCCTCAGGCAGGGTAAATACCTAGGTCGGCTTGGCCACAATCGAGCGCGTTGTCTCTTTAATATCGGCAATCACCACTTCTAGGCTATCACCGAGCTTGAACTCAACGTTACCGTCGATAGTGACTGTGCCTGTTTCTTTATCGCAGGCAATCCGGCTTTTGTTATCGATGATCAGCGACGATGGAATAAACGCCGGTGCACCATTTTCGAGTAGGCGAACACGCATACCCGCGCGGTTAATATCAAAGATTTCCGCTGTGTAACGGGTTTGTGCTTCCACTTCTGGCTTCAACAAACGGACGTACAGCCAATCAGCGACATCGCGCTCAGCCATACGGTGATGTTTACGGTGGCCGGCAAGCTCTTCACCCACGGTATCGGCAGGGGCATTGGCCTCTGTTTCGCCGCGAATAATCGCTTTGAGTAAACGGTGGTTAATCATATCGCCGTATTTACGGATAGGTGATGTCCACGTGGCGTAGACATCTAGGCCCATCGCGTAGTGTGGCGCTGGCTCATGGCCAATCTCGCTGTACGCTTGGAAACGGCGTAAGCGATTATCGAGATAGGTGGTATCTAGGCTGTTTAGCCAGCGGCGGAGCGCACTGAAGCCTTCGACGGTGGCTAGGCTTTCGCTGTCCGCCTCGCCGTCATGCGCTTTTACTAGCTCGACCACGTCGTCGAGTTTTTCACTGTTAAAGCCGGCGTGTGTGTTAAAGATACCAAACCCGAATGCGTCACGAAGCTTTCGACCCGCGCAGATGTTGGCGCTGATCATTGACTCTTCCACGATACGGTTAGCGATACGACGCTGATCGGTGTGGATAGCAATCACATCGTTATCTTCGCTGAGTTCAAAGCGGTAGTCAGGACGGTCGGGGAAGGTGACGGCATGCGTCTCACGCCACTGAATACGGGCTAGCGCAAATTGATGTAATTGATGGATTTGATCCGCAATGTCGCTGCTCTCTGGCTGCCACTGCGTTTGTTCACCGAGTTCGATGTAATCAGAGACTTTATCGTAAGCAAGCTGACCGTGTGATCGGATCCAAGCGGAGAAGAACTCAGCATCGTCGGCAATGGTGCCATCAGCATCGATATTAAAGGTGCAGCATAGTGCTGGGCGCTTTTCGTTTGCACGCAGTGAACATAAGTCATCACTGAGATCACGAGGCAGCATTGGGATGTTGCGCCCAGGCAAGTAAATAGTGAACCCACGGTCACGAGCGACTTGATCAAGCGCCTCATCGGCATCGATGTATGCTGTTGGATCGGCGATAGCCACTGTCATGGTGAAGCCACCTTGCGGGTTAGCTTTTACATACAGGGCATCATCCATGTCTTTGGTGGATTCGCTGTCGATGGTCACAAACGGTAAATCAGTCAGGTCGCGACGCTCTAGCCCTTGCTCCAACAATGGCCACGCATCTTTTGGTGCTGGCTCTTGGTTGGGCAAGTTGTGTTTGGCCAGCGTGACCCACCAAGGGGCAATTTTATCGTCCGCATCGGTGATTTTTTCACTGACCTGGCACATAAAGTTGTCATCGCCTTTCAGTGGGTGGCGGATGAGGGACGCCACGACCCAGTCACCTTCTTTCAAGTTGTCTTGCGACAAGCCACGCTGCGTTTTAGCGCGCAGAGCATCTTTCATTTGCGGGTGATCGGGGACGACGTTTAAGCGATTACGGATCCACTGTACACGGCCAATAAAGCGATCTAAGCTGGCTTCTACCAGCGTATCCGGCTCAGCCACTTCGCGGTCTTTCTCGGTGCGAACAAAGGCTTCTACTCGATCACCGTGAAGCACTTTTTTCATATAAGGAGGCGGAATGAAAAGGCTGGTTTTGTCATCAACTTCGAGGAAGCCGAAGCCTTTTTCGGTGGCTTTTACCTGGCCTTCTTTTTTGGGCAAGGTTTCTTGGATCTGTTGCTTTAGCTGTGCTAGCAGGGGATTGTCTTGAAACATAACTCGGGTCTCGATAAACGGATCGCCACACTATACGGATTCACTGTTTCAAAACCAACCCGTGGCACTAAAATCCTGTGACCTGACTTAAATGCATGGAAAGTGCGGGGAATACCTACGGATTTCGATGCCTCTGTGAACAAATTGCTATAAACCTGCCCACACGCCGCAAATTTTGTGAACTTGTTCAACTTTTTCTGGCTTTTTTGGTGTAAATAGCGCAGAATGCACATCCTTAATGACCGAGGCCCATGGCGCTGGTGACTGTCACTGCATGAAAGACAGTGTTGCATGGTTGAGCAGAACGCTTGAGGGGCCCCGTTTCGCTACACTCTATAGATTGGGATCCCAATGCAAGAATCTGTAACCAAATTTCGCCAGTTAGATCTGGCCGACACCCTTTTGTCTGCGCTTGACTCAATGGGCTTTGAAACACCGACACCAATTCAAGCCGCTTCCATCCCTGTCCTTCTTGAAGGCCGTGACGCACTTGGTAAAGCACAAACCGGTACAGGTAAAACCGCTGCATTTTCGCTGCCACTACTGAACAAAGTCGATCTAAGCCAGCGTAAACCACAAGCTATCATTATGGCTCCGACGCGTGAGCTTGCTATCCAAGTCGCGGCGGAAATGAAGACGCTGGCACAGAACATCAAAGGCCTCAAAGTGCTTGAGATCTATGGTGGCGCGTCGATTGTTGACCAAATGAAAGCGCTAAAAAGCGGCGCGCACATCGTGGTGGGCACACCAGGGCGTGTGAAAGATTTGATCAACCGCGATCGCTTGAAGCTTGACGAAGTGCATACCTTTATCCTCGACGAAGCGGATGAAATGCTCAAAATGGGCTTTGTGGACGATGTTACCTGGATCATGGAGCAAGCGCCTGAGAGTGCACAGCGTATCTTGTTCTCGGCAACCATGCCTCCTATCGTTAAACAAATTGTTGACCGCTTCTTGCGTGAACCGGCTCGCGTTGATGTGGCGGGAAGTAATCGCACCGTTGAAAAAGTTGAGCAGCAGTTCTGGGTGGTTAAAGGCGTTGAAAAAGACGAAGCCATGAGCCGTCTGCTAGAAACGCAAGATACCGACGCTTCAATCGTGTTTGTGCGTACCCGTCAAGATACTGAGCGCCTTGCCGACTGGTTATCAGCGCGTGGTTTTAAAGCCGCGGCATTGCATGGGGACATCCCACAGTCACTGCGTGAGCGCACGGTTGATCACTTAAAGCGTGGTGTGATTGATATTTTGGTCGCGACCGACGTCGTGGCACGTGGCCTTGATGTGCCGCGTATCACTCACGTGTTTAACTATGACATTCCGTTTGATGCCGAATCGTATATTCACCGTATTGGTCGTACGGGGCGTGCAGGCCGTGCCGGTAAAGCGATTCTGCTGGTGCGTCCTAACCAAATGCGCATGCTACGCACGGTTGAGCGTGTCACGCAGACCAAAATGGAAGAAATTCAGCTTCCAAACCGCGATAAAGTGGCGGAAGCGCGTGTCGCTCAGCTAGCGGGCGAGTTGGCTGAGAAGAAAGATGGCGATGCCATGGCACCTTTCGTTGAGCTGATTGAGCAACTGCAAAACGATATCGATGTGGATGCAACCACTTTGGCGGCGATGTTGCTGCAACGCCAGCAAGGCAAGCGTCCATTGTTCTACAAAGGCCCAGACCCGATGATTGCAGCGATGGAGCGTGAGAAACAACGCCGTGAACGTCGTCGTGACGATCGTCAAAATGGTACTGACCGTCGTGATACTAACCCGGCTGATTGGGATACGTATCAGTTGGACGTGGGTCGTGAGCAAGGTGTACAAGTTAAAGATATCGTCGGCGCAATTGCCAATGAGCTTGGCTTAAACAAGCAAAACATTGGCGCGATTAAACTGGCACCGGCACACACGTTTGTACAGCTGCCTAAAACCATGCCGAAAGACGTGTTTGCACAATTGCAAAAACTGCGTATTCGTCAAAAAGAGACCAATGCACAGCGTGTTGAAGGTCAAATCATGCGCGAGCGTCGCGGTGGTGACCGCAATGGCGGTGGTCGTGGCCGCAATGAACGTGGCCGTGGCGAACGTCGTTTCAACCGTGACCGCGGCAACGAGCGTCGTGGTGGCCCTGCGCGCGGCGAACGTCGTCAAGCACAGTAAAAGTAGGAAGCCGGGCAGTGATGCCCGGCTTTTTTATAACGTGTCTGCGATGTAATGCCTTGTATGCAGGGTATTAACGACGTAGATATGAGGTCTTTAATCCACCATGACATTCTGGAACAAGACCGATATAGTTAAACGGTGAGGTGATAAGCGTCACGCCACTGTTTGTCGCTACGCGTGGTGGCGATGGATCGATAAACCACGAGCGTGTTAATGATGAGTTGCCTCTGTCATGATTAACTTTAAAAATACCCTGCGTCTTCTGGGCATGCCTATTTTATGGATGGGTGTTGTCCAATTTGTTTTTGGACTTTTATCGCTTTTTATTTTCCGCGATGGTGTCTCAACCGATTTCTTTTACCCTTCCTTGCTAATGATGATTTCATCATTGGTCATCTCGTGGCT
This sequence comes from Salinivibrio sp. ML290, assembly GCF_001995695.1. Classification (NCBI taxonomy): domain Bacteria; kingdom Pseudomonadati; phylum Pseudomonadota; class Gammaproteobacteria; order Vibrionales; family Vibrionaceae; genus Salinivibrio; species Salinivibrio sp. ML290. Next base: position 14,972 of record NZ_MUEY01000016.1, read on the forward strand.
TTTTCGGCAAAGCAAACTCAATCAGGTTACTTTTCGCGATGCTCTACTATTTTCGACGCTGACCTGGATACTGGTGGGGTTGCTTGGCGGTATTCCGATCGAGTTGGTCACTGGGGTCAATTTTACCGATGCCACCTTTGAGTCGATCAGTGCCTTGAGTACGGCGGGTGCCACCATTTTGAGTGGCCTGGACAATATGCCTGCTTCGTTCTTGCTCTACCGCCAGTTTTTACAATGGATGGGGGGCCTTGGCGTGGTGATCTTCGTGGTTGCGGTATTGCCGATGCTCAATGTGGGTGGCATGCGGCTATTAAAAGCGGAAACACCTGGACCAATCAAAGACGAAAAACTCTCCCCCCGCATTTCAAAAACAGCCCACTATTTGTGGGGGGTATATGTGGTGATCACCATCGCATGTGCGCTGGCCTATTATATGGCCGGGATGAGCGCGTACGATGCGATCGCACATAGCTTTTCTACCGTCTCAACGGGGGGATTCTCCACCCACGATGCCAGCATGTGGCACTTTCAAAGCCATCTTATCTTAATGATTTCTAATATTTTTATGCTGTTGGGGGCGATCAACTTTGGTTTACATTTTCGCATTTTCCGTATCGGTTGGCGCGGTTTAAAGCTGTATATCGATGATGAAGAGTCACGCGTGTTTTTGATTGTAGTGGCCTGCTTATCTCTGGTACTGGGCTTTTACCTTTATGGTGAAGCCCGTTATGAATCGCTCTGGATGTCACTGAGCTTTGCAGCGTTTCATGTGGTTTCGTTCATTACCAGTACTGGGTTTGGGGCAGCGGATCTAAGCTCGTGGCCAGCGGCAACCGCCTTATTCCTGGTGTTTTGTGCCTATCTTGGCGGGTGCTCAGGCTCAACGGCGGGCGGCAATAAAATTATTCGCGATATTGTTACCTTTAAAATCATTCGTCGCCAATTGCATCAATTGGTGCACCCCTCCGCGATCATCCCCATCCGTTATCAAGATAAGGTGGTCTCGAACGATGTGACTCAAGCGGTAATGGCGTTTATGTCGCTAGCAGCGCTGACCACAGGTGTGTTTACCCTATTGATGATGATGACAGGGCTCGATTTCTGGTCTGCATTTACCGCCGTAGTCGCTTGTATCAATGTGCTTGGGCCAGGGTTTGGTGAAGTCGGGAGTAACTTCCAGCCCGTGACAGACACAGGGATCTGGATCCTAAACATTGCCATGATCCTCGGTCGTTTGGAGTACTTCACCGTGCTGGCATTGTTTATGCCGCACTTTTGGCGTTGGTAACTAAACCAATTGCTCTGCATGCTCGAGGCATAGTGAAGCCACAAACTCATCAATGTGTATGTAGCGCGTGTAAGGGTTTAAAAATACCGCTTTTTCACCAGGAATAAATAGGCATTGGCCATTGGGATCAAACTCCGTGTGTGCAATGGACTCGACCCAGTTGGTTTGCAGCGTTTTACCTTGCCGCTCGAGAAAGTGCTGACGGTGAAACAGGCTATGTTGGGTAATGCTGTCAATGCGCGCCCCGACTTGATGCAAGGTTTGTTCTTGTTGGAACATGACATTTACATCCAGTGTAGGGGAAGGTTGATAGAGACGAAACGCCACCGTAGGGCCCAAGTTATCACCAGCAACGATCTTGCAATGGGGGAGGGCGTCTAGGTGGGCTTTTAAATACTCGGCATTTTGCAGGCTGTGCGCAATCATGGTCTGATAACCACGTTTGCCCAACATATTGAGGGCGCAATAACTCCCATAGGCGCCTGCTGCACCACGCGAGCACTCTATTGTTGACTGCAAATGCGTTTGCTGCGTTTTGCTGGTTTCAAAATAAGAAAAGTAATGCGGATCTTGCTTAAGATGTTCCATGTCCGTTTTCTGTTTGAACATCACCAAGCTGGCGGTATAGGGTACAAACCCCCACTTTTGAAAATCGATAGTGATGGAGTCGGCAAAGCGTAGCCCGCGAATACGGGGTATTAATGCTTGCAGTTTATTCCGTGTCGCCACGTTGATCCCTATCGGGTTGGCGGCAAAATCATAGTCGTTGAACATCACTAATGGCCAGCCCACGGCCGCATCGACGTGAATGTGTGGCCTAACCGACGTGTTGAAACGCTCACAGGCGCGTGTTGTGATTTGATAGACGCGTTCAATGTCGTCAATGGCGAAGGTGTCTGTGGTACCAAAGGTCAGCAAGATGGTGGGCACTGGCATCTTTTCTGCTAAACAATGATTGAGCGAATAGGCAAAGTCATCCAAGTCAAGCCGGTTGTTGGCATCCACTTTAATACGCAGGACTTGGTTGGGGATATCTGTGCCCAGTAAGCCGAGGTTGGTCATATTGGAATAATGGCCAGCCAGCGAGTTAATCATGCGGAAGTCTTGTCCTTGGAACCCCCGCTGGCCTGATAGCGGGAACTGCTTTCTTAGCCCCATTAAATAGCCGTATAAGTTGCCGAACGTCCCGCCTTGGGTAAAGATCCCGGTTGCTTCGTCAGGATCATAGCCAATCAAGTTTGCGACTTGACGTACGAGTGTTTTTTCTAGTTCAACTGACATCCCCGCGTATTCGCTATACACCAAGTTGGGGTTAGCCATCGTCGCCAGTAATGCCCCATGTATCGCGGGGTCACACGGCGCCGTGATCACGTTTTCCACGGCACGGGGCGATGTCCAATCTTTGGAGTAGGTGGCGGCTTGCAGTGCCAGGTTAGGCAGTGTCTTGGCGCTAATATCACTTTGTTCGGGAACATGCGTTTGTTGGCTAAATGGATGCGCAGCGTCGGCCACCGCAGGATGCATGCCGTTCTCCAACCAATGAGCCAGTTCTGGCGTCCGATAGACGGGCCAACGGTCAGGGTCTCGATTGAAAAAGTGCTGACGAATGGTTTGGTATTGTTGTGTAAACGTCGCGGTTAAGGCGTGTGTTGGTAAGGAACAAGACATAAAAACAATCCTCCCCAATGGGGATCAGGCAGCGTCTCGCTACCTGATTCAGTGAACGTCAGCCATACTCACTCGCGTCGCGGTCTGGCCTTGGCGATTTACTGCAATTTAAAGTTATGCACCATGCGATCCAGCTCCTCATTTGAATGGGTGAGGGATTGAGTGGCCGCCGTGGTTTGATTGCCACTGTCTACCAGCTTGTTCACCATATCGCGAATCGACAGCATGTTTTTACTGAGCTCTTCAGCGACAGAGCTTTGCTGTTCAGTCGCTGTCGCAATTTGGGTGCTCACATCGTCGATTTCGGTGACAGACGAACTCATGATGGTCAAGCTGTTAGACACTTCCGAGGTTTTGTCTGCGGTGGTCTGACACTGTTCTTTGGTTTTCTCCATGGCCTCGACCACACTCGAAGTGCCATCGAGTAACGCGGTAAGCATTTCGGAAATTTCCGTGGTGCTGCTTTGTGTGCGAGCGGCTAACGCACGCACTTCATCGGCGACGACCGCAAAGCCTCGTCCTTGTTCGCCAGCGCGCGCTGCTTCAATGGCGGCATTCAATGCCAGCAAATTAGTTTGTTCAGAAATTTCGCCAATCACTGTCAGCACGTCACTAATTCGATTTGCATCTTTGTTCATGCTAGTGATCCGTCCCGACATTTCTTCCACCTCATCCACTAAGGCACTGACCGTGATCACCGCATTGTCGACCACTTTAAGTGATTGACTTGCCTCCTTACTTGCCGAGGCAGTGATACTGTTCGATTGGGAAACATTTTCTGCAATGTTTCTCGCGCTTTCGCTCATTTGAGTGATGGCAGTAACCACTTGCTCGGTTTCAGCTGAGTGAGCATCCAGTACGGACTCATTTTCGCTGGTGGTTTGTGACAGCTGGCTAATATTGGCTGAAATGGCTTGGCTGGACTCGGCGACGCTCAACATCATGCCTTGTAGATTTTCGACAAAGCGGTTGAAGCCGTCACTGATTTGCGCCAAATCATCATTGCCGTTCACCTCAAGACGAGCGGTAAGATCCCCTTCGCCACGTGACAGATCCAGAACCGCTTCTTTGAGTTTGAGTAAGGGGCGATATGAAAATTGAATAATCGCATAAATCGCGCCAAGACTGACGATGAGCAGTATCACGCCTGTTCCGACAGAATCGATTTGTGCATCGCGAACCCCGGCCAGGGCGGTTTTTTGGTCAACAAAGACCATCAGGGTCCAATACCTGTCTTCGGTTAAGTTGACCCGTTGGAAATAGCCATCAAATTGAATGCCTAAATAGGGGAAAGTAAGATGACCTTGCTCGCTACTGCGGAACATGCTTTCCATCTGTGCAAAGTTCGCGCTTACCTGCGAGGGGGTCTTGCCGATATCATTAGGATCATCACTCGCGAAAAACACGGCGTTTTGATCCGCCAGTGTAGCCGCGCCCCCTGCAAAGCGCATGTCACTGACTTGAGTGATGACATCTTCTAACGGAATATCACCGAGGAGTGCCCCGATAAACTGGCCGTTTTCAAACACAGGCGCAACGGCACTGATCACTTTTCCACCGGTGACCTTGTCCGTGTAAATGTTCGTCAAGTGAATGGCCTGGTCGGATTTAACCGTGCGATACCAATCTCGATTGCGGAAGTTATATTCGCTGGTGGTCACGCCATTGCCATTGTGGTTTGACATGTACGAATCGCCGCTTTCATAGGTCATGATGACATTAGCAATACCGGCGGTATCTGCCAGCATTCGCACTTGCGCCACATTCTCCTGACCGGTGAGATCGGTTGAGAAGTGGCCAGCACCTTGCTCTACCGCAGTGAGCTGAGACTGCACCAGCTGCTCTAACTCGATGACATGATGATCGAGTTTATTTTGAGTTTGGGTGACCAAGGCTTCAACCATTCTGTCACGCAGCGACAGTGCGTTAATTGAGCCGAGGATCACGAGTGAGAGTGTGACGAGCAGTCCTACCCCCCAAATAATACGAGATTTAAACCCTAAGGTCATAGCGATTACCCCTTACTGAGCGCGAGTTTGCCTGTCTAAAAAGTAAGGGTGCTTCCTGTGCTTGATGAGCGTGTCCTGTCCGCTTTTTTGTGCGGATTATTGTGTTGCCCACCAAGGAGTCACCCAGCCAACGTTTATTAGAAATTAGTTTATATGGCGTCTATCTGCCAAATAAGAAAGACTTCCTGATAAGAATAACAATAGGGCGAGTGTTCATTTTTTGCTAGGTGAGGGGGTGAAAAATGTATGACATTTTAGCGCGCTTTTAATGAAGGTATTGTTAGAAAAAAAAGACAGGCTTTCGGGTTTTAAACGCGCGTGTAAGATGTTTACTGACCTAAGCGCCTTATTTTAAGCATTTATCCGCAGCAAGTGAGATAAAACCAAACAGTGGCAAGGCGTTGAGACACCTGAAGGGATGGCGCGATGCGCTCGGCGATAAAAACCGTGTGGCGTACGCTGACTGACAGGTTCCAGCACCAGTGTGAGGGTGCTGGTGAAACCTTATTCGGAGGGAGGAGCCTCAGGGATGATAAAAGCGTCAGGTTGCGCACGGTATTTTTCTACACTGGCGAGATACACCTCGCGTTGCCAGTCGACTAAGGCGCTGGCTTCTTGCTGGTAAAGGCTTTGTGGGGCTTGGTTATTGACTACCTTCCATACGGCGTAGGCAGCTTGTTTATCGAGTTCAATTTTTTGTTTCTCGTCGGCAGGTAGATTCGCCAAGTTGACGTCCATAGCACATCTCTTATCTGATCAGGGCTCTCGGATCCTAACCGAGCCGCACGATTCCAGCAAGATTTACTCGCCGTTTACCCCGTRCTGACATTATAGGTAACAGGATTGCTAGGCTGGATGCTTTTAAATGATAGCCAGTGGAAACCGTGATGACCTTTAATGACCAAGACAGACAGGCTTTGTACGAAACATGGATGTCTTATAAAGCTAAAGCTCGGATTACCCAGATAGAAATGGCAAAAAAGCTTGAGATCAGTCACCTTAGCTTCTCTCGGTGCATTCATGGTGACGCCGTGCTCGATAGTCGGTTTGTGTTTGCGTTTTGCCAAGCAATGGGGGTGGAGCCGAACAAGGTCATACCGAGCTTGCGCGATCGTGAACAGGTTGATCAAGACGTGCTCGTCACCAGTAAAGTGATTGTCGATGGGGCGATTGAAGCCGTGCATTATGAAGGAAGCACGGTGATCATTGAGTACCGTAAGCCGCTTGCGCCTTCAGCCAGTGCGGCGCTTGAACGGGTTTCGTGACCGATAAGAGGGAACGGCAGAGGTAGGATCGGGCCGTTTGGGGAGTTGCGCCATAATGGATTCGCGCTCATCGTCGGTCATTTTTCCCCAGCGGACAATTTCATCAAGTGTACGTTTGCAGCCGACGCAAATATCGTCTTCACGTCGACAATGACCAATGCAAGGTGTTAACACGCGAGCTCCTCAACACGAATAAATGACAGACAGCGGGATACGCTGCCTGTCTGGTACCTAAGATCACGATTTAGTATAGCGATTTTGCTATCGCGTCACCATGCCACGCACTTGTTCGGCACGTTCGTCGTCCGTTGCCTCTTTAGGCGCGGGGGTGAGTAAGGCTTTTTGACAAGCAGGGCGCGCGGCAAGTTTATCGAGCCACGCGCTGAGTGCGTCTAATCCGCTGACATCAACGCCACTCCATTCGTGAATCCTTGCCCATGGCCAGGTCGCCATATCAGCAATGGTATAGCTATCCCCTGCCAAGTAAGGATGCTGTTGCAGTTGCTTATCCACCACTTCAAGCAGACGGCGGCCTTCTTTTTGATAGCGCTCAATGGCGGCGGGGATTTTTTCAGGAAAATAACGATAGAAGACATTGGCTTGCCCCATCATTGGCCCCACGCCCCCCATTTGAAACATCAGCCACTGAATGGCTTGTGAGCGTGCCTTGGGCTCGCAGGGTAAGAATTGCCCCGTTTTTTCTGCGAGATAGAGTAAAATCGCCCCGGACTCAAACACCGGAAAGTCGCCATTGGCTTTATCGACAATCGCGGGAATGCGACCGTTGGGGTTGATGGCTAAGAAGTCAGGCTGTTTTTGCTCATTTGCCATCAAATCAACGCTGTGTAATTGATAATCCAGCCCCATCTCTTCTAGTGCAATCGCAACTTTTTGGCCGTTGGGTGTCGCGGCAGAATAAAATTCAATCATATTGGCTCCTTGCTCGGGGCGTCACGCTATGTGTGACCCCATGAAAAGTGCGGGCCCTTATCAGTGTCGGGCACTATTAGTCAGTATTGGGGCCAATAGGGTTGAGATCAATCAGTGTGTCATTAACTGTGTATTGGGCCAAATAAGTGACAGTGTCACTCCATCTTGTTGTGGCCGGTTGTCAGCGACAAGATCGGCTTGATGAAAGTCAGCGATCAACCGTGCGATATACAGTCCTAAGCCAAGGTGCGGTTTATCCGCGCCGTGACCTTCAGGGCGGACACTGACCATAGAGTTAAACAATTGCTCGCGCATATGCTCGGGAAGCAATGGGCCGCTATTGCTGACGGTCATCGCGACCTGATGCGCATTTTGTGACAGCGATAAGGCAATGGGGGCGGCGCCGTTGTCAAACTCCACCGCATTGGCGATAAGCTTATCGAGTAATTGTGCCAGATAATCAGGGACACCTAACACGTTTACCGTGTGGTGGGGAAGGCTTAAGGTAAAGGTCTTATCTGGATAAGCGAATTGGTAGCCTTGGGTACAGCCTTCAAGTAGGGCATTGAGATCCACCATCTCTTTATCGGCGTTATCAAAGCTCTGTTCTAGGCGTGTGGCCTCGGTTAACGTCGATAAAATGCCCGCTAAGCGGTGAACACCGTCTTGCGCGCGGTTAATATAGGTCAGTTGATCGGGGTTTTCCTGGGTGTAGGCCATGTTCTCAAGCGAGGAGCGCACCACGGCAATCGGTGTGCGTAGCTCGTGGGATAACCGTGAGCTCATGGCCTCCAAGTAGTGATTATACCCGGCAATTCGGCTGACCATATCGGCCATGGTGCGTGATAGTCGACCAATTTCATCATGGCTATGTGTGGTGGTGATATGCCCGGTAACCCGGCCTTGGCTATCGATTGCATGATCGGCCTCGTGCTGGAGGCGACGTAAACGCTTAGCGATATGCGATCCAAACAAGAGCAGTAAAAGCACGCCGGTACATATAACCGCCAGCATGACTGAAAACAGGGTTTCTAACGCTTCATTACGTAAGCTGCGAATGCCATTGGTCGTCTCTTCGACGATCACCGCACCGGCGACACGGTCGTCAAGCCAGATGGGATAAGCGGCCGATAAAATCATTGCTTGATTGTCGTCTGAGCTGCGCCAGCCTGCGTAAGGCCGCCCCTGTAATGCTTGCTGTGCTTGCACCCCTTGGTAGATGGATGCTTGTTGCATGGCGTCGACAAAGTGATCGGGTGGCGTCACGAGCAAGCGGTCATACCAGGGGCGCAGTAGTGTGTCGGTTATCCAGGGGATCAACCCCTCTGGTTGGTCTGAAGGCGACTGAGGCTGCCAAACGCCATTGGAGGTTTGAATATCGCCGTCTTTGGCGAGCACGCGACTGTGTTTGTCGACTACCCAAACCCGCGAGGCGTCGTTATTCATTCGCTCAATCAAAGATTGGATAGCCGCAGAGGGCATCATAAAGCTGCCTAATGAGGTGGGAGCGCGCGTTGAAGCACTGCCAATAATGGCGTTGAGTGGCCGCTCGAAACCATTGCCGCGATCATAGTAGGCGAGAGCCAGCTGCTGGCCGACCCAATTTGCTGGGAGTTTCACCTCAATGCTGTAACCCTTGTCTGTCGGTTGCCATTTTGCAGCAATAGGTAGGGGCTGAGCCGGGCCTTCTGTCGAGGTCTTGTCAGCTAACGTGGGTAGTCCACTGGTCAGGTGACGGATGTGAGCATTATTGCTGTTACTGTCTTGGCTGAGCGCAACACGATAAAAGGCACCTTGGGGGGAAGTGAGCGCCAAGATCATGTGATCTTGGCTGGTGATATCGCCGGTACGCTGTGCTGGGGTAGGACTGGCATCGGTCACTGTGATGCCAAAGTATACGGCATCTCCATTACTCCCAGTGAGCACAGATAACGCCAATTGATCGCTGTGGTAGGGACCTTGGTTAAAAATAAGCCCATCACGCTGATAGTGGCGTTGATGGTGGCGGTCGCGCTGCCAGTCGCCTAAGTCACCGTCCAAGGTGATTAGATGATTGAGGCGAAACGCGTGCAGATCTTTTCCTGGGTCGAGTTGAGAGGGGATGTCTCGATAGGAAAACAAGCTGGGCCTGTCGTTCATCCCCATGGCGAAAGCGCGCGCGGTACCCATCAAAGTCTGTTCTTGTCCCTGTCGTAAGACGTTTTCCATCTCCCACACATATTGATAACCCAGGTAGGGCAATAGGAGCAAAAAGCTCGATAGCACCACAATCTTGGTACGGATACCCGCGATGTGTTGCCATAATTGTTGGGCAAGCAAGTGTAGCTTCGCGATCATTCGGGTGCCTCATCCCAACGGTAGCCCATGCCATAAACGGTACTGATGCAATCAAACTGTTCATCAACCACCATGAATTTTTTACGAATTCGTTTAATGTGTGAGGTAATGGTGCTGTCATCCACCACAGCATGTGCTTCATCCATGAGTGCTTGACGACTTTTAACATGCCCGGGTCGTTTGACGAGGGCGTGCACCATCCAAAATTCGGTCACGGTGAGATCAATCAGTTGGTCATGCCAATAGACCTGCATACGATCAAGATCGAGGTAAAGAGGACCACATTGGAGACGCTTATCTTCTTTTGAGGGGGTTTGTGCCAAAAGATCAGAGCGCCGGAATAATGCGGCGATACGTGCCATGAGGTGTGGGAGGGAAACATCTTTAGTGAGATAGTCATCCGCGCCCATCCGCAAACCAACCACGGTATCAATATCACTGTCGCGGGCGGTGAGGAATATAATTGGCACCGTCGCCGACACGGCGCGGAGGGATTGGCAAAGAGCAAAACCACCATCGATCTCACTGCCTAAGCCAATATCAATGATTGCTAGATCGGGCAATTGCCGCTCAAAGGCCGCTTGTGCGCTGGGCCGGTCTTGGTAGGTATGGACTTGGTAACCTTGGCGGCGGATAACATCGGCGTAGTTTTCTCGGATCGCCGCTTCATCTTCCACTATCGCGATGTGTTTCATAACTCTGTCTTCTTACTTGCGTTGTGATGACTATACCCAAACTGTGTGCAGAGAAAACCCTCTTCGTGTATGAAACGTAAATTGCCATTTTTTTGCCACTATTGATCGCCAGATTGCCATTTTTACTCCCGCAAAATGCCTTAAGTGCTTGCTGTAATAACGCCATATCAAACAGCACGATTCATCGTAAGCGAGGATAAGATGGATATTAAAAAACAACTGATTCACTCTGTATTTGCCGTTTCAATGTTCGCCGTTGCCACGCCACAAGGGATGGCCGCCAGTGAGGTTGAACGTAATAAACAACCCGAGTTGATCGGGATGGGAAGCGGCGCTATCGCGGGAGCGGTGGTGGCGGGTCCTGTCGGCGCGGTGGCAGGGGCCATTATTGGTACCGTGATGGGGCAAAATGCCAGCTATGAAAATTTGGCCACCGAGCAGGATGAAACGATTCAAACTATCCGGGATGAGAATCAATCATTGAGTCGCATCAGCCAAAAATATAATGAAGCGCAGCTTGAGCTCGCGCGGTTACGCAGTGCGCAGAATCAGGTGGAAGACCTTACGCTGGCGATGAATATTCAATTTCGCACGAGCTCGGCTGATATTGAGCCGCACTTTATGATCCAGCTTGATGAGCTCGCAGGATTTATTCAACAAATGCCAAACGCTCAATGGCAACTCGCAGGCTATGCCGATCCAAGAGGACGTCAAGGCTATAACCAAGCGCTATCGGAACGTCGTGTGCAGGCCGTAAAAGATTATCTTGTGTCCGTGGGCGTCGATCCGCGTCAGCTCAACACGGTGGCGTATGGAGACAGTCAGCCATTGGATAGCCAAGCGGGTAATGAGGGCTTTTTCTTTGACCGCCGCGTAACAGTAAGCCGTATGTCGGGGACGCAAACCGCCCAGCGTTAGTCACTAATACGTGCGAGTTTTGCGACGTGATAACTCATAAAACCTCACCGGCAGATTGAACGGCGGTCTGCGGGTGGGGAAACCCAAACAAGGAAGGCGACAATGATAAGACAAGCCACTGATAAAGATATAGAAACCATTAGCCAACTCTGTGCCCAGTGCCAGTCAGATGAGATAGACAAACGTCAGATGCACCGGCATATCAAGCATCTACTTAATCAGGACTTGGTGTCAGTGAGCGTGGCCGAGCTTTGCGGTTTGGTGGCGGGTGTGGTGGTCTGTCAAGTGATCCCACAATTAGGTTTGTCAGGCCACGTGGGTCGTATTAGTACCATTATTGTCGACGAGCCATTCCGCGATATGACGTTGGGACGTCAACTGCTTAATGCTGCCGAGCAGGCGCTGATAGCAAAAGGATGTGATCACATTGAAGTGGTCCCAAGCTACCAAAAAGACGACGCACAAAGCTTTTATATACATTGTGGTTTTCATCTGACCCCGGAACGGCTGACCAAACCGCTTGCCGCCTGAGTGGAGGAGACTAAGGCAGCGCCGGGTCTGTGCTGGTCAGCTCATTGGAGACGTAATCGGGCCACTTGCCTGTGGCCTCCCAAATCAACAAGGTGCGTTTGGCGATCAAACCACCCCCATAGCCGACCAACTGACCTTGACGGCCAATAATCCGGTGACAGGGGACAATAATCGAAATCGGATTCTTGCCATTCGCACTGCCCACGGCTTGGTTGGCTTTTGGGTTACCGATAAGATGAGAGATGGCTTGGTAACTGGCCGTTTCACCAAAGGGAATGGATTGAAGTGCCTGCCATACGCGCTGTTGAAAGGCCGTTCCCTGCGGTGCAAGTGGCACCGAGAACGTCTGTCGCGTACCCGCAAAGTACTCATCCAGTTGATGGCAGGCAAGATCGAGAATGGCGACGCTGTCTTGCGAACTGTCTTGAACAAGGTGATTAGGTGCGCGGTTAGGGAGATACAGAGCCGTTAATCCCTGGCTATTGGCCTGCAGTGTTAATGGCCCTAGCGGGGAAGAGTAGATTTTCTTGCTCATGGTACCTCCGTGTTCGACGCGTTTTTTTGTCTTTATTACTGTTATTTTTTGTCTTTATTACAATAGGCGCACGCGGCTAGAAAGGCATTTTCCTGAAATTGCTTCAAGCCTAGCTCTTTTAAGTTTACATCGATGGGATGACGTTTTAGCGTATGTTTCATCACGCTGGAGGAGAAGACTTCGGCGTCAACACCTTCGATCAGTTGTAGGGCGGCCTCCATTTTAAAGCCGGCACTACTACCCGCGAACTTCCCTTTGGTTTGGCGCTCGCGAATAATGATTTTATCCACCTGATAATCTTCGATGAGCTTGCTCATGGTACGATGGAAATGTTGAATGCTCTCTTGCGCTTCTGGCGAGGGCAGCGTGATTTTCTTGGCCCGACACTCAGGTACCGAAAACAAATCGTTGTCACTGTCGAGTAACACAACATTCGCTTCGTTAGCTTTTAAATCAACCGCGCAAACTCTCATTTTTCTCTCTCTTTCTTAAAAGGCATTGTCACTGAGGGAGGGCAGTATACGCAAAAGCCCTCGCCTCGTCACAGGATTAACGAAATGCATCGACATTGATATCAAGGGCTGTCTCGCTGGTGGCGCGGGCGATACGCAAATCATGGCGCTTAGCGAGATCAATATACTCCACTTCACGAAATCGGTGACTGCGGACTGAATAAAACAACTTGACCACAGGGCGAGTCAAGTCGTCGAGGTTTTCTTGCCATACCAAGCCAACGCGTCCATCCGCTAACTCAACGAGGGAGCCAACGGGGTAAAAGCCAATACACTGAATAAAGGCGCGCAATAAATTGGGATCCAAATGAAACGGCGTGAGTCCCATCATGATCTTAAAGGCTTCAGACGGTGACATCGCTCGTTTGTAACAACGATCCGCGGTCAGTGCATCGTAAATATCGACAATGCCACTCATGCGGCCAATGGTATGTAACGCTTCGCCTTTTAGCCCGTTTGGGTAACCAGTGCCATCCAGTTTTTCGTGATGCATTAAACTCACATCGCGAGCAATTTGTGATAAGTCAGGGATACTATCCAGTACCGGCTGAGAAAATACTTGGTGGAGTTTCATGTGGTCGAACTCTTCAGCGGTCAGTTTTCCCGGTTTATTGAGCACTTCGTCGGCCACTAGCACTTTACCAATATCATGCACTAGCCCACCGACGGCGAGCTCTTGCAAGGTCGCGTGATCAAACCCTAGATGCCTGCCAAAACTCACCAACAAAAAGGCCACGTTGAGCGAATGCTCCATCAGGTAAGCACTTTTATCACGAATGCCACTGATCCAAGCAACCGCGTGCTGACGTTCAAAAATGTTGTCGACAATGTCACTGCCCAATGCCTCAAGGGGCGCGACATCAATGGCTTTATTGGCATAAATATCATTTAACAAGCGACTCAGTTGTTGCTTCGACGAATCGATGAGCGCGCGTGCTTTGTCGATATCCGCGCTGGTTGACGCATACTTACCTTGATAGAGTGCGCCTTTGTACTGGTTTTCATTGATATCTAAGATCTGATCAGCATCTACCCAAACATAGTTAACACCACTTTGTTTTAGTTTTTGGATTGTCTCAGGACGGCGGACATAGCCAGGTTTGGTCATCCGGGTGGGTGACTGGGCTGTTTCTATTTGTTCCACGTACATCCCGAGCGTCAGCTTGTGGATACTAATTTTTTGCAGCACCTTTCCCTGCTCCTTTTACAGCGTGTCAGCAGCTTGATCACCTATCGTACCCGATCTTATCCTCTCATTTCTTTTTCAAAAACGAGACAATATCTTCTTTATGTTATTAAATTAATTCGATTACATCGATTTGTAATCATGTCACATTATCCGATTTTCCCATTCCCTAGGTGATTATGAAAATCATAGCCAAATATACGGATGGGCGGGTGCTGCCGCTGCAAAATAAATCCGTCATTAAGCGCGACGCAGCACGCGCGATTGCCTTAGATGGCGATGAGATTTTGCTGATGTATACCGCACGTTATGATGATTATTCGCTCCCCGGTGGCGGTATGGATGCGGGCGAAACCCCAGAGCAAGCCATGATCCGTGAGCTGCAAGAAGATACGGGCGCACGACAGATCCGTGATATCACCCCATTTGGCTGTTTTGAAGAGTACCGCCCTTGGTATCGAGATGGTGCGGATGTGATGCATATGTTGTCATACTGCTTCTACTGCCGCGTTGATCGAGATCTCGGTACACCGACCTTTGAGCATTATGAAATCAATAATGGTATGCGACCTGTGTGGGTGAGCCTTAATCATGCGATTGCGCATAACAAAGCAGTGATGGCGAACAGTGCCAAAGCCGGGCAATCGTTGATACGTGAAACCATGTTGCTTGAAATGATTGCAAGTCAACGTCTTGAACAGCGACATGCGACAGCCTAAAACGGGATGCATTGATGGATAAACAACAGCTTATGAAATTAGCCACAATGCCCATGCCATTCGGCAAATACGCTGGGCGCGTGTTGATTGATCTGCCAGAGGAATATCTGTTGTGGTTTCAAAACAAAGCCGAGTTTCCGAAAGGCGAGTTAGGAGAGCTAATGAAGCTGTGTCTGGCGCTCAAAGTTGAAGGGCTTGAGGAAGTGGTGCGCCCTCTCAAGAACCAGCGCCTCTCCCGCTAGCGGGCGATGACCCACAGCCTGTCATCGCCGTTCTCCTCCTGAGTGAGCGCATAGAGAAGTTGTGCTTGTGCGTTCTCATCAGGGGCGACGACATCATAAATACCACTGACCGCTTGACCGTCTAACACCGTATCGACCCGCATGGCGGCGGCGCAGGTTTCCCCGTTTTGGGTGCCGATACAGAGCGACACCGTGGCGTCAGCGATTTCAACACCATCTTCAAGCGCAAGCTGGGCAAAGTAAGCGAGCATATTGGCACGATCTGACTCTGGCCACTGTTGCGCCTGAAGCTTGGCATACTGAATCATCAGTGGGTGATTGTCGACCCAATAGAGAGTGAGTGGCTGATGAGTTGGTGCGTCAGGTTTGTCAAAAGGGTGTGGGGGATGAGCAGTGGCATGATAGATATCAAAACCCGCAAGGCTTTCCTTGGTTGGGAATTGCGCTTTTTTTACGTGGCAAGCCATCCAGCGTTGTTTGATATCAAAATGGGAAATAATAGCCGACGCGATCATAAACACCCTACTCATTATCGACAAAGAGAGGCATCATAACTGAGTCAGACGGAATAACAAACGTCTGCTCGTGAAAGCCGGTGATTATTGCCTGCCAGAGATCACAGCCTGAGTTCGTGTGATCAAGATATGAGCAGACGCTATGCCTTGTTCTGCGTAAAATAGGAAATACTTCCACTGGTTTTTGTGATTGTTGGGTTCCTCTTTTATGTCAGGTCAGCGACTTCGTGCTCAGTTCTCCCGCCTTTATCATCATTTCAATGGCGAAAACACCGATACAACGCTACAAGCTGTGGCGGATATTTTGGTCTGTACGCGGCGTAATGCGCGAATGGTGCTCAGTAAGTTAGAAGAGCAAGGATGGTTAACGTGGCAGCCTTCCGTGGGGCGGGGCAAGCTCTCTCGTTTAGCGTTTTTACGAAGTGAAATGGCACTGCGAGAAGAGCAGGCAGCACATTGGTTGGCGCAAGGGAAAATGGATCACGCGTTAGCGTGCCTTGATCATGACTCGACCAAACTCGCTGCCTTAATCCAAAAACAAATGGGGCCGAGTACGCAAAACGGGCGGCAAATTGTTCGCCTGCCCTATTACCGTCAGCTTGAGACGCTGGATCCGCGCGAACCTTTGCGTCGCTCAGAGCAGCACTTGGTCGGTCAAATTTTTAATGGTTTGGTGCGTTATCGTGGTAATGAACGTACTGTGACATCGGATTTAGCCCATCATTGGGAAGCGTTGTCGCCGACACATTGGCGATTTTACCTTCGTCCTGGTGTCCGCTTCCATGATGGTCAGCCAATGCGCGAGCAGGATGTGATAGCGAGCCTATCGGCGCTTTCTACGCGGCGTTTTTTTGCTCATCTTTCGCGTGTTGACTCGCCGGGCCCGCGAATGATTGATGTACATCTTTCGTCTCCCGACTCAAGGTTTGATCATGCGCTCACCTTGCCAGAAGCGGTCATTCGTCCTGCTGAGCGCCATCCAAGTCAATCCCTTGGTTATCAACCGATTGGGACAGGTCCTTATCGCGTGGCAGAGAAACAGCCACACCGTTTAGTGCTCGAGGCATTTGATGATTATTTTGGTTATCGTGCCCTGACCGATGAAATCCAGATTATGGTGTTTGATGAGGCCGCAATGTGCTATCTCACTCCCAGCACCTCACTGACGCCGGAGAGATTAGCAAGCCATCAAACCACGCTGAGTCAAAAGTTAGAAATGGATCAGGGGGCTGGTTACCTGTTGTTGAATTGTCGCGATGGATTAGCGAAGCAACCCGCATGGCGTGAATACCTGCATGCAAAGCTGTCATCGCTGCAATTACTGCCACGCTTGGCGCATTGTGGAATGGGTGAGTACCGATTGTTCAATGCGTATGGACTGATGCCAGGTTGGATGCATCATGGTCTTTCGTCCATGTCGCCAGTTGCTCCGTCACCAACGTCACTGACCGTGGCGTATTTATCCGATCATCCTTTATACCCGCTTATCGCCAAGGCAATACACGCGCACTTACTTGAGGATGGTATTCAAGTGAAAACCTTGGCATTGTCATCCGCCGACTACTTTAGTGGTCAATATGGCCGCAAAATCGACATCTGGTTAGGGGCGATGAGCTTTGGTGAACGCGGGCAGGCGGGGTTATTTAACTGGCTAGGGACGCATGATCTGGTATTGAGTGCCTGCACAGATACCATGCTCGAGTCCATTGAGCGTCATACTCAGCGCTGGCGAGAGACACAAGACGATAGCTGTGCTGAGCACTTAGCCCGTCGCCTGGTTGAGCATCAAATGGTGCCCTTGTTTCATATTTGGATGGGTGTCATGGCGACGCCAGATCTCCAAGATGTGGCATCGAATGCGGTGGGATGGTTTGATTTCAAAGCCGTGTGGCACAAACCACATTAAAGACTGCTATTATCCTCTTCAACACCGAGCGGAAAGGTGGCGGTGAGCAAAAGGTATTTGTGCAGGGGTAAGCCATCTTTTTTGCGAAACAAAGGGTGAAAGATACGATATCGCCCCTCGGTTAAACCCAAGGGCGCGATGGTCTCAGCCAGGCTCGACGTTGCGCTGGTCAAGCGTATTCCTTGCGCGCGATAGGCGTCTGCGTGGATAGGTTGGTGTCCCAACCACCAAGAAGGAACAGCCTTACTGGCGTTGGTGCGATCAATCCAGTGGTCACTGACCACAATGACACGCCCAGGCTCGGCAGGGTTTGTGATGCCATGATTCAGTAGCCAAGCAACGTCACGCACCAAGGCATCACGACAGGCGTTATTACCACTGAGTAGGCGATGGGCTAGTATGTATATCGCGCTGCCGTCAAGTTGTAGCTGATAGACGGTTTGGCTATGTGGTCGGGTATCGTCGAGCAAATTAAACGTTGCGGGTTTATCATGCGCTTCGAGAACCCGCATGAGTCGACGTGCGAGTGCTTTGCCCATGTGGGGATCACGCATTCCCCGATTGTGGACTGTGGGATAGTGATGCTCGCACAATTTGACACAATCTTGCTGAAACTGGCGCAGTGCCAGCGAGACCAGATCATCTAACAAAAACCCGTTACTCCTACCAAAAACGTCTTGAAAGCGGATGCTGCCTTGTCACGCATACTCGTAAAGGCGCACAGACTAAAGTATGCAGTATATCACTTAAATCGCCCAATAAATCAGGGAGAAACGCTACTTTGTGCGCACTTTCTCATCGATGGGCGGGGCGAGCGGCGATCGTTGTCATGTTGTGACCGATTAAAGCGGCATGGTTTGTACGCTTTGTACCTTTCCGTATTGGCAGATTATTGCCTCTTTCTGTGGGTGCTTGGTGATGCGTTCACCTCGTAACGCGAGTGATCACCGTATTCTTGCCTTGCCTGCCTAGCTCAGAGGGAAACCTAGCCCCGTTTTATGGCTTTATAACCTTGGCACTAAAATTGCTTTAATCCATGTGCTTATCACAGTAATACAACGGAATACCATGAATTTTAACCTTTGGCTTCGTGCGGCAGTCTTTTTGGCTGTTGCCTCATTTCCCGTTTCTTCTTACGCGGCTGATGGCCTTGCTGCGGGGGTTTTCCTTGGTTCGCCAATGTCTGGTGTGACCTTGAAGCAAAACCAATTTAAAATTCAAGCTGGCATCGATAAGGTGGGAGTGGCCGTCGATGGAACTTGGAATTTGGGTGAATGGCTCGGGCGGATGGAATATGCGCCTATGTATGTCTATGCCGGAGGTCAGTGGGTAGATGATTCAACGCATCAGTGGGGACCACGTGCCGGGCTCGGTGTGACTCTTCCGGTGGGTACGGGTGATGTGGAACTATTTGCAGAAGCGGGCACCACTTGGTATTGGGAGGAGAAAGGCGATATTGAGTTTGAAGGCGCTGCTGGAGCACGAGTTTATTTCTAACCTCTCTTGGCCGATGGTAGGCAAAGGTGCCATACAGAGATTATTAGCCTGTGTGGTACTTTGGGTGTTAGCTGTGCCGACAGCATTTGCCACCCCGTATCCGTTACCCACCGACGGCAGTCGACTTGTTGGCTATCCAGAGGCGCACATCGTCAAAGAGGGCGAGCACTTAGAAGCCATTGCTAAACACTATGATATGGGGTTTCTAGCGCTTTTAGCGCTCAACCCAGGGATTGATCCCTACTTGCCTGATCCTGGCTCTCTGGTGCGCTTACCCAACCAGCTCTTGTTGCCCTCACCACCTCACTCAGGGATAGTGATCAACCTTGCTGAACTACGCCTGTATTATTTTCCTGAACCAGACGCTAAGGTAACGGGAGAAAAGGCGGACGCGCAACGTGATGTTCATGTGTTTCCCATCGGGATCGGTAGAGTGGGTCGCGAAACCCCCACAATGAACACCTATATTAGCCAAAAGCGCGAACATCCGACTTGGACGCCACCGCAGAGCATTCGTGAGGAATATAAAAAACAGCGTGGCATCATTTTGCCTGATGTGGTGCCAGCAGGGCCAAACAACCCCTTAGGTGAGCATGCGCTAAGGTTGGGCTTCGGTAACGGTGAGTATTTGATTCATGGCACTAACAAGTCGTTTGGTATTGGGCTGCGAGTCAGTGCTGGCTGTATCCGGCTTCGACCTGACGATGTGGCATGGCTGTTTGAGCAAGTGGATGTCCACACCCCGGTTAGAATTATCAATCAACCCGCGAAGCTAAGCGTTGAGCCTGATGGGCGAGTGATGGTAGAGGCGCATCGTCCTTTGTCAAAAAATGAAAAAGAGACCAAAGCGCGTTTATCGGTTGAGCCTGATCCTCAGGTGTTAGCGATTTTAGCGCGGCTGGAACTGTCACCTCGGCGCTACCGAGCGGCGTTATCTGTCCAAGAAGGCGTGCCGACAGAGATCGCTACACTGACCCCAGCACAGTTGAAAGCCTGGCAGCGTCTAGAGCGTGTGGACGTAGATGCTAAGCAAATGACGCGATCTGAGCAGTAAAAGTCCGGATAAGGCGGATAAGATCACAGCATAAAAAAACGGCGCATCGCGCGCCGTTATTCATTGTTTGTTCAGCGAGTAATCGGTGCTTTAATCGATACGCTATTTCGTGTAAGACTGCGCCATATTATCAATGCGCTTATTGGCACGTTTTGCTTCGTCATATGCCATTTGAGAGGTATCTTTGGTATCGCTCACGTCGCTTTTCATCATAGATACATCATTCGATAATGCATCGACTTTCGCTGATAAATCATCAACGCTTTGCTGTAACGCTGTGTTGCTGGTACAACCGACGAGCAACATGCTCGATGCGACGGCAGCTAGCGCCATTGGACGGATTTTCATAAATAACCTCGCTATTGTTGTTTGTCATAGCAATCGCGTCATTAGGGTCACGCATCCACGCGACTATTGTCAACCTTAGACGCTTAAACGCATTTTTGCTGGATAATCCTTTACTTAAATAGCAGAGCTTGACCGAGTTAACACTTAGCGAGGTAAGAGGTATCCGATATTGTGCTTATTCGTGGTTTGCGTGCATCTCTTTGTTGTGATGTTTCATGCCCGCCATGACCGATTTCACTGGGATCTGCTTGGTGAGTGAATGACCGTCCGCGGTGTTTAATGTCAATGAAATGTGCTCGCCTACTTTGAGTGGCTGAGTCAGATCAAACAACATTACATGTAGGCCACCTGGCTTTAGGGTCACTTGCTCGCCTTCAGGCACCAGGATTTGCGCAATTTGTCGCATTTCCATCATGCCATCCACCATAGCATGCTCATGCAACTCTACCCGTTTCGCTGCCGGCGTGCTCGCACTCACTACCCGTTTTAGCACCTTGCTTTGATTATCGAGAACCATGAAAGCGGCGCTATTTGGTGCGCCTGGTGCAGTGGCCCGCGCATAGGCATCATGAATAAAAAACTCACCATGGGCATGCACGAATGGTGCAACCATAAAGGCGATAGCGGCAACAAAAGATTTGAATGATGTCATTGTTATTCCTTATTTTGATCAGTCACCCGTTCAATCGCTGCGATCAGCATTTCAGGGTTTAAAGTGTGGGGGACTTTTTCTAACAGCTCACCATTAGGTGAGAGAAAATAAAAAAAGGAGCTGTGATCTACGGCATAGTCCATGGCGGAGTCTTCCAGCTCGGTGATACGGTATAAAACCCCGTAGCGCTTTGCCAACTGTGCGATTTGTGCTTCGGAACCACTGGCGCCGGTTATGCTGGGGTGGAAAAAATGGGCATACTCCGCTGCTTTTTCGCTTGTATCACGCTTTGGGTCTAGGGTGATAAAGATTGGCGACACCGCGTTTCTTGTCGGCTCGGGGAGCGATTTTAACGCTGCAGACAATACGGCGAGCGACGTCGGACAAACATCAGGGCAATGGGTATAACCAAAATAAACAATGCGCGGACGTGGGTCATCGCTGTCGTAAAGATCAAACGGTTGTCCTTGTGACTCTAATGCCCCTGCTTGCGCCTGCTTTTGTGAGGTTTGATAGTTATCAAACAGCGCGCGGGCACCTAAGCCAAAACAAACAGCAATAATGGCGACAAGCCAAGCTTTCTTACTCATAGTCGCTCCATGCGTACTTTAATGGGGAGTGAGTTGTTTGCATCATCATTCAGGGTAATGGTTCCAGCCCATGTCATGCTGTCTTCGGTGCAAACGGGCAACATCAACGCGCCTTGATAGGTGAGTGTATCGGTTTTTTTGAGCGCGAGCCGATATTCACCCATATTCATTTCGACCCCTTTAAGCTTGATGAGCATGGTATCCGTAGCAAGCGGTTGGGGGGCGGTCACTGTGAGGGTATTGGCATGTAGTGGATGAACCATTGGACTGCCTAAGCTGGCTTGATAGCCCTTGTATTGGCATGTCTGATGATTGAGCGAACAGTATGCGGCTGGCGCGATACTTGAACTCGAGGCCGTAGAAAAAAAGCCAGATAGCCAAGAGGGAAGAAAAAAAGCAACCACTGCCAGTATCAAGAGACCGACAGTGATAAATAGTGAGCGACTCACGGGTGATTGTGAGGGCGATGTATTCATGATTTAGTCCTGAGCAGGCGAGAAACGCTCCAGCAGTAATACCAGCACAAAGCCACCTATCATGGCAACAATGGCCAAGCTAACTTGTGCCGAGTGTCCCACGATTGCCTCATAGGCGCCGGGGAGAAGATTATCCTGCATTAGAGGCACTTGCTCACCGGATGAATTTGTACGCCACGTGAGCGTGTGTTTCCAAGGCCATATTTTGCCTAGCGTGCCCAACATCAGGCCGGTAAGAAAAGCCAGCGAGAGCGCATAATAGTGACGCAACAGCCAAGATAAAAGGTGAGAGAAGGTTAACAGACCGCAAATCGCACCCACCGCAAATAGCCCGAGTAAACCGAATTGACCTTGATGTACCGCATCAAGAATGGGGCTATACATGCCCAGCAACAGTAGAATAAAACTGCCAGAAATCCCCGGTAAGATCATCGCACAAACGGCGATCGCGCCAGCAAGGAATATAGTAAATGGGCTCGCCGTAAGTTGTAACGGGTTAGCAATGGTAATCCAGTAGGCAAACCCGATCCCAAGTAGCGCTGCTAGGATGGTTTTAGCCCTGATCTTAGGCGCGGGCAATTGTTTGCCAATATGCAATGCTGAAGCGATGATCAATCCAAAGAAAAATGACCAAAGCGGGATGGGGTGATGGGTGAGCATCCAGCTGATCCCTTTTGCCAAACTGGCAATGCTGGTCAGAATGCCGGCTAACAGTACACAAAGAAAGGTGCCGTTAACATGTTGCCAGACCGCTTTGAAACCTTCCTTGCGCCAAAGTGTAAAAAGGCGCGGCGTGATACGCCGAATACTCTCAAGCAACTGCGTGTAGATACCGGTAATAAATGCGATCGTACCGCCAGAGACACCAGGAACCACATCCGCAGCGCCCATCGCCATGCCTTTGAGGTAAGTTGAGATCAGGTTCTTGATCATAATGCTATTCATCGATAAAAGCTGAGACGCGCATTATACCGACATTCATCCTGTGGGGTAGGGCAAAGTTAATCCGCAGGAGATGTGAGAGGTAAAGTGTGGTTTTTCTATCACTGGTCTAACAATTTGGCTATGATCCTTGAGTTATTTAAAAATTGCTAGGCTAAACATATGCTTGCTGTGCCACTTCCGTATATTGCAACTCTGATTTTGGTAATGACGGCTATCGTCATCGTAATTCGTCGTGACCAAAACTGGCACAAGCCTTTTGCGTTCACCGTTTTTTGTGCGGTGATGACGTGTATTGTCGGATTACGTTGGACGTTCGATTTAGCTGCTTTGCGATTTATACAAACCATTCTGGCAGCCTGTCTTCCCATTGCTGCCTGGTATGGCTTTGTTGAACAATCCTCACGGAGAGGTCGCTTAATTTGGCATTTATGTGGTCCTGCTATGGTCATAGCCTGTGCGTTTTTTCCGTACTTAATTAGCTTTGGTGTTCTCGATGTGCTTTTAGCCACTTTGTCGGCAGGGTATGGGGTGTGTTTACTTATACACTCATTGAGGCTCCCTCAATCGGTTAGCTTCAATCGTGTGAGTTTGTTTGTGTTGTCAGAACGGACTGCGGGGAGTTTATTACTTTACTCAGCATTGATTGATGTTCTGATCGCATGGGACTTTTCTTTGGCATCAGGAAAGCACGTTCGGGCCATTGTTTCGGTGAGCTATTTGTTACTTATCCCAGCTCTTGTCGTGACAATGATTATCGCGAGCTATCAACTTCCAGCTAGCAAGGAACAAGTCAGTAAAAAGGCCCAAGTAACTGAAAATGATGTCGAGTCTGAGGTGGTGGAAAGTTTCAAAGCACTCATGGATGCAGAAGCGCTATTCACTGATCCAGATTTGTCCCTCATTCGGTTGGCACGTAAGTTAGGTGTACCATCGCGTTCTCTTTCTTCGGCTATTAATGCGCACTACGGACAAAATATTTCCAGAGTAATCAATGAATATCGTATTGAATACGCGAAGAAACGACTCCTCTCAAGTGACGACACCATCATGGATATTTTATTGAGCGCTGGGTTTTATACGAAATCTAACTTTAATCGTGAATTCTCACGTGTTGTAGGCCAAACACCGAGCGCATATAGAAAAGGAGCGGTGAACGAGAAGCAGCCCATAATAACGGGATAACTTCTCGTCTGTAGAGCTTAATCTGCTAAAAACTGCACAATATCATCGATTATTTGCTGGTGTAGGGTACTTCTTTGTGCACCTCGTCCATCTTGGCAAATGATACCGTCCCCCTGTTTTTCGGCCTCAAGCAGCGTTACGGCATTGGGCTTACAGGCTTGTATAAAGCTAAAGTGGGTAGCGTTTTGATAGACTTTATAGCGACGATGTGCGCGCCCCATACGTTCCGCTAAGTAGCCAGACTCCATGGCTTGTGGTAGGTCCCCAATATCGACACCTGCAGCCAAAATGAGAGTGGGCTGAGACACTGATGCGAGGCTGGTTGTCGAAAAACTTCGTGCTAATCCAAGATCAAGGCTTACCACTCGTTTTATCCGAGGATCACTAAGGTTATGAGATGAGGGTTCAGCACCTTGTCGTGTGGACAATCCTAGTTCGTCCGCTAATCCACATGTTCTCGAGTTCGGGTATTGCTGACAATCACGTTTGAACGCTGTTCTATCGAGTTGTGCGCCGATCAATTGCATCACTGTCCAACCACCCAATGAATGCCCGATCGCCGTGATATTCTGCTTATCTATTTTGTTGCGATAGCTATTGTTGCTTAATAGATGGTCGAGGAGATGTGACATATCTTTTGGGCGTTGCCACCACTGCGCGGCTTGAGAGGCTTTATGGTTAAAGCTCGTGGTTCCAGGGTGGTTGATTGCCGCTACAATATAGCCTTTCTGGGCCAGTGAATAAGCCAACCAGCTTTGATTCCTCCAGTTACCTCGATAGCCGTGAGACAATACGACCAATGGTGCATTTTTCGTATCAATGGAGGCGTGTTGGATGACAGGCACGCCTATAAAAGCAGGGTTATCGCCGATTAGTACTTTCGCTTCAGTTTCATCGGTTGGATACCACATAGCACCTTCAAGGGGGCGCATAGCATTTGCTTCAATATGCAAAGGTATAAAACCGACTGAGTTGGCCAGCGCAGGCTGTAGGAGAAGAGAGGATAAACAGAAAATGGTGAATAATATACGTTGGTAATACATCGCTTTTTCTCATGTTGATAAAAGCTGACAAGATGAGCGAAAGTCGCATTTGGTGCGACCTCGAACATGATCGAGGTCGTGAAAATCGGAGTGTTTAACCTTGCATATCGAGCACGGCGTATCCAAACAGAACAAGATGGGGAATGATACTGCATTCCCCCCAATACGATTAAGGTTGATGAGGTTTCTCGAATACGGCGACGGACCACGCGGGGATGGTGAGTTTGCCGTTGGTCACTTGAGCGGCCTGTTGGTTATACGCTATCGAGTGGCTGCCTGCATTGGTTTGCAAGCTGTGAAGCTGATAGCCGTTGGCGTCGATGTTGGCAAAGTCATTGACCGCCGTGCCTGAAGCATTGATCGCGACGATAATTCCATCACGCGTTGCATCAATCGAGCTGTCGTGCAGACTGCCACTGTTATCAAGCTGCATCACAATTAGCCCTGGGAGCTGTGAGGCGCCGGTGTTGTGAAAGCTGACACGTTGGTTAATCACGCTGCCTTGGCCTAAGTGGAACAGCCCTGACGACGCACGCAGCGCCACCAGCTCATTAAAGTAGCTGTCCATGTTGCTGATTGCCTGTGGTGTTGGTTTGGCCTCGCTGTTGTGGTTGGCAATCACGGCTTCAATCATCGGCCAGTTGTAGCCGTCTTTGTCTTCACGTGGCAGCCCTTGATCCCACTGCGTGGTTTGTTTGGTAAAGTCGACGCGGTTATACCAATCTCCCGAGTCGTACGAGTCACGCTGCATGGATTTTGAACGAAGTAGCTCGCTGCCCATGTGAATAAAAGGCACCCCTTGTCCCAGCAGTGCAGTGGAGAGTGACACGGCTTGGGCGCGGACGCGTGTCGCAAGTGGCATGGCGTAAGGGAATTTGTATTGATTGTTATCCCACAAGGTTTGGTTGTCGTGCTTGGAGACATAGTTTTGAATCTCCCAAGCATCTTGCGCGTAGCCAGCCGGTTGACCGTTGTAATCGACTTCGTCCCCGCGCACGACGTCACCATTGGCAATCTGCAACTGAAAATCTTTTAAGTTACCCGCCATACCCAAACGAACTAGGTCGGCATTATGCAGGGCACTGGCTCTTTCCCCGCTGTTTTGCTGTTGCAAATCATTTTGGGCGACCCATTGACCATTACCAAAGCCTTGGTTTTTGCGCAGGTACTCGCCGCCATCGAACGGACCGCCGCCGCGAACCGCATCTCGAAGTCGGTCAGAGAATGAGCCAATACCGGTACCTGCAAGATTTGCTTGGGTGGCTTGGACAAACTGGCGATCGTTGGCGACTTCACCGAAGTTCCAGCCTTCGCCATAGAAATACACATCTGGATTGATATCGCGGGCAACGTCAAGTGTGTGCTCGATTTGGGCTAGCGGATGATGCCCCATCAAATCCCAACGGAAGGCATCGATTTTGTAGTCTTTCACCCAAGTGGCAATCGAGTCATCGATCAGTTTGGCAAACATGCGATGCTCAGGTGCGGTGTTTGAGCAGCAAGTGGATTGCTCAACGTCTCCAGTAACGGGGTTAAGGCGCTGATAATACCAAGGCACGACTTTATCCAGCACAGAATAAGGCCCTAAGCCCGCTTGGTGGGTGTGGTTGTAGACCACGTCCATCACTACATTCATGCCGATATTCTGTTTGATGGCCATGACCATTTTACGAAACTCGAGGATACGCGCGGTGCCTTCAGGGTCGGTCGCATAACTGCCTTCAGGCACGGTGTAATGGAAAGGATCGTAACCCCAGTTAAAGCTGTCGTATTGACGCATCGCCGCCATCACAGTTTGCACATAGGGGGTGTCAGCACTGTCTTGGGTGGCTAAGTCCGTTAAGGCCGCTTGGATGCTTTGATTGTTGTCGCACTCACTGGCCAGCCTTGGGGTCTCTTTCAGTGAGGGGACTTCGTCACATAGCGTGGAGAAGCGGTCGGTGACATCGATACGTTGCGCCGCGTCCTCGTTGATGGAGGCAATGTCAAACACGGGGAGCAGGTGCAAGTGAGTAACCCCAGATTGCGCAAGCGCGGTTAAGTGTTTGACCGGCTCAGTGGTGTTTTGGGTAAAAGCAAGGTACTTACCGCGCAGATTTTGGGGAGTGGATTGATCGAGCGCGGAAAAATCACGCACGTGCGCCTCATAAATCACGCTGTTGGCGGGATTTTGCTGCGAGTGAGGCGCACTCAGCATATCCCAACCACTGGGTTTAAGCGCGGGCGCACTCAGATCGACCACCTGTGAATAGCTGGAGTTGGTCGACAAGCTATGTGAGTAAGGATCCGTGACTTCGAGACGCTCGACACGGTGTGTGGCAGGGTGATAGACCGACAGTTGATAACGGTAATAGTCGCCATGATTCAGCGCCGTGGTGGCAACATGCCAGCTTCCTGACTCGGCGTCGAAGTCCATTTTAATGGGCGTTTGGCGCTGTTTTGGCGCGTTTTGTTCGCTCGCCGATTGATAGGGCACCAGCGAGACTTGCTGTGCGGTAGGGGCCCAAAGACGAAATTCAGTGTGTCCAGCGTCAGGGATGGCACCAAAGTTAAGTTTTTCGGCGTGTTCTGCGTACAAGACATCAAGCGCGCGGGCAGGTTGCACATCGGTTGCGGTTAATACGGTATCACCGTCTTTGGCGATAGCGAGAAGCTGTCCTTTAAGCCATTGCTTCAGCGCAATATCGGCGCTAACAAAGTCAAAATCGAACCCTTTGACGTTACCTTGCAAATGGGGAAACGATGTTTGCCAATGATCGCGGGTGGCAAGGGTAGATTCGAGACTCGCGGTGGCGTTTTCCACCTGCTGTGTGTCCGGGTTATAGCGCATCGTGCCATCAGCGGAGTAATACAAGGTGAGCGAGGTGGCGTTAGTTTGATGGGTGAGCAGGGTATCGGCGTCAGCAAATAGCACACTGGCATCGCTGGTCCCTGCTTCCCTGGGGGGGAGTTTGGTTTCTTTATCGGTATTACAACCCGTTAAAGCGATGATAGTCGCGACGGCAACAGATGCGCCGAGCGGTTGCAAAAACTGAGTGCGCTTCATTGATTTTTCCTCGTGTATCAATACTGAGCGCAGCTTACTGAAGGGCGACACCTACCATGCGTGATCGGATTAAAATTCAGCGTGTCATTACAAAAAAGATGATGAAATTCAGCAAAATATCACGAAAGGTAGGCGGAGAATGACGGGCCACTACGCCCCCACGGAAAGTCTGGGGGCGTAGCAAAATCTCATTACTCATGAAGGTTAGTGGGCAACAAGATTATGGGTGAATAAAGTGCTTAGATATTAGCGATTACAGTATTGTAATACTGTTCGGGCTGAATGTCACTTTTTTGTGATAATTCACTACGAACTTGAGTAATAACTTGACTTTGCTTATCTTGGCTTACCTCAAGGATATCTAGCATAGCGTTTAAATGGTTACCGCTACCTTGGCTAGTTTCTTCAATTACATTGTTGAAATTGTCTTGGATAAACATTGCAGCCTCCACACGTTTACCATTACAGCTATCTTCCGATGAAATCTTCGAAGATACAGCTGTGGTACCTAGGTCCCATATTATGTTAGAAATAGCGGCTGCGGCGCCGTTGTTGTCAAAAATCATTGCGCCGATGCCACAATGTTTCCAAGGATTAATTGTCTCTTGTTGTGCAGAAACATTACCAGCAAAAAGGGTTGCAGCTGCAACTGCAGAAATCATTAATTTTTTCATTTTATCTACCAATAGTAAGAAAGTTTAAGTGAATACTCTGTATCACCATCAAAAGAGTAAGCGCTTCTAACATCCCATGATTGGTTAATGCTATAGCGCACGTCAAAATTTACATGATGAATGTGTTTGTCAACGTCATCAATAAATCGGTGGTGAGACAAAGTTAGCGACGATGCCCAAGTGCTAGACGGATTCCATATCCAGCCAACCTCAGGTCCTAGCGAGAGCCATGAATTGCTCTCACTATATTCTTGAGCGTTTGCCCCAAGGGCAATATACGCTGCTGAATTAGTAGTGATTCTTTTACTTTCACCCCAAAACCCTTTGAGGTAACCGGTCATGCAAGATTGACAACTATTTTCGACACTACCGTATCCCATTGCAAGACGCCAGGCATATTCTTTATCTTCTGGTAATCCTGTCTCGGATACATTTAAACTCTTTATATCAAAAAGAGAAAGCTGTTCTAATTTCCAACTTTTGTTCTGGTTGTAGTATCGAAAGCGAACATCACCAGACTCAAGTGATGAAAAAGGTATTCGCGCCGGATTAATGTTCAACCAGTCATAGTAGCTAGCTCTAAATCTTATTTCTTGGCCTGTTCCTAATCTATTGTTGTTAAAAAAAGCTAATTGCAGCAAGGTGCTGGGAGTTGCATTCTCTGGTGGTGTTGGGGCTATTTTCTCCCATTCGCTTATGCCGGGAGTGAGTGCAAAGCGTTTATTAATCAATGACTGCTTTATCTTTTTCTGGTTAGGTGTTAGCCCGTCATTCTTACTCGAAAGGTATGAGTAATAATCGTAAAGCGTTTCTATAATTCGTTTAGCTGACTTCTCAGAAAGATAATCTAGGCGTTTGGTGTCCCCGTTCTCGATTATATCGCGAACGATACTTTTTTCGTTCTGTTTCAATTGAGCGTGCTTATTGTAAAGCGCTTCCTGTCTCGACTCATGATATACAGTTGTTTCTATAAGGCCTGATTTTTTTGTGCTTTTAACAACGTCATAAGGCATAACCCAAGGCTTTTCTAGGGGGGTAGCATTAGTATTGCTCCCCATCGTGATCAATTGAGCCAACTGATAGGCACAGTTTTCACGGAAAAAGTAGTAAGTCATTCCGATATCTTGCATTTCCCAAAGGTGAGCTATAATAAAATCTATCGTTTCGTCATTTACTTTTAATCGATACTCCCAAAGGTCGCGTAACTCTGACTCATTATAGGTTAGACTTTGGTGGTGATATTTTTGGTTGGAGTAAAAGCCCTGGTAGCCACCAAAGATGCCTTTTAATATGTATTTAAACTTGTTGTCGCTATCAGGAACACGTGCGCCATAACTATACGTGTTATCTAGCAAGTCATGCTTATCTTCCTTATTTATTTTTAGAAGTAGATGACCATACATCGACGCTGGGTTACCAAGATAGCCCGACGCATAAACAAGGCTGATACTTTTTGCTTCTAGACCATCTCTATAAGCGTTGAGTTCTTCACAGGTTACGTGAGGAAATGTTAATTCTAGCTGTTTTTCTATAAACACCTTGCGAGCAGGGAGTCGACATTGTTCTTTTGGGGTTTTAAAGAAGGCTTCAATTGTTGCAGACATTTCAAGGCTAGGGTTCACTGATCCTTGGTCATGGATAAAAAAATCAGGTGATGTTATTTCGCTTGATTCTTTATCATTGTAATGAAGCAGTGCTAGCCAGATAGGCGATGATGAAGCTTTCATCATGACGCTATTTTTTTTCTCGACTTTTGATGATGCATGACTGTTGAACGATAGAGTTACAACTGTCAATGCTAGTGTGTAAAGAACGGTATAAATAGTTTTTATAGACAAAGGGTACGCCAACTAAAGCTTCATACTACAGTAATAACTATTCATAGTTTAAACAATAAAAAATACTAGCATCAATGTTTTTGTCAAAAAAATTGGTTTTAGTCACAAAAGAGTGAATAAATATACAATAGTAGGTTTTACTGTGCTGGATTTTTGTTCTTACTTGATGGACAAGAACTATATTAAGACCGTGATGAAAACGCCCCCAAGGAAGTCTGGGGGCGTAGGCATCGTTGACTAGTTACCCATAAGTTGTAAAAGGTTTTCGGCGGTGACGACCGCTTCTTTGCGATTTGCAATATTCAGCTTTTGGTAAAGATTACGGATGTGCGTTTTGATCGTTGTTCCCGCGACATCTAACTCATGAGCAATTTGCTCGTTACTGAATCCTGAGTAAATCAAGCCAAGTACTTGCCATTCGCGTTGCGTCAATGAGCTGGTTCGCACCAGCTCTGGCACGTTCGGATGCTTGACCAGTTTTTCGACAAAGGCTTCATCAAAGTGGGTGGAGCGTGAGCGCTGATGGCTGGCGATTTCTTTTAAGAGCTGCTGTGCCCGGTGTCGCTCTAATGCGCCGAGCGCTTGTTGTTCAATCAACGCGTGCAGCAATGATGAGAGCGCATCACCTTCGATTAAAAAGTTACCCATCATCCCGGTTTGA
Organism: Salinivibrio sp. ML290; assembly: GCF_001995695.1. Taxonomy (NCBI): domain Bacteria; kingdom Pseudomonadati; phylum Pseudomonadota; class Gammaproteobacteria; order Vibrionales; family Vibrionaceae; genus Salinivibrio; species Salinivibrio sp. ML290. The sequence continues at coordinate 46,234 of NZ_MUEY01000016.1, forward strand.
TTGGTTAGGATCAGGGCATCTTGCAAGAGACTTTTGGCGTATTCCGTCTCTTGCACTTTACTGGCGAGCACGGCCTCGACGATGAGATTGCGGTTTTTATCCGTCACTAAGTTGGACCGGTTCGCTTCGCGGCGCAGAAAATCGACCGCTTGACGTGCTTGATCATACTGACCCAAATGCAGGTGCGCGCGGGCAATGTTTCGCCACTGAAGCTGGCTAAAGTGGTTGCAGGCGGTCGCGGGGCGAACGGCTTGATGTAACCACTCATCCATATTGGTCAGTTCGTTTTTGGCGTGCCAATAGAGCAATAGCGAGAGTGACGCGTTAGCGGTCCAATCAACATGATAAACTGATTCTCGTAGAAGGTGCTCTATGTGCTCAATGCTTTTGGCCGCTTTATCTAACTCACCGCGACTAACAGCCACGCGCGCGAGCATAGAGTAGCTATGCAAATGCTTGCTCGGCGGTTGGTTTTCCAAAACCTGTAGCCCCTTATACGCACAGGCTTCAGCTTCATCCAGACGGTTCCAACACCAGAGTATTTGGGCGCGAAGCCGTAGAGCAAATTCATGTAAAGGAACTTGGTGCAATTGCTGATCTTCAATGAGCTGATCGGCACTATCGAGCAACTCAAACGCGGCTTGCACATAGCCTTGTGCCAGGAGAATTTCACTTTGCTGTAAAATGGCCCACAGCGCTTGGTGATATACCTGATGCTGGCGCGCTAACTTTTCCGTTTGTTGCATCATGGATAAAGCGCGATCCAGTTCGCCGAGCACATGATTTACCTCGCCAACCACGGAAGTCGCGACAATACGTCCTCGGTAATTGGCGCTATCGAGTTGCTCGAGTGCTTTTTCTGCCAGCTGCATCGCTTGCTCAGGCTCATTCGCATTAATGGCTACTTGGGCAAGCAGGGCATTGGCATTGCCTTGGTAATCAATATCCAGTGGAATGTCGCGGGCTTGATACGCCTTTTCGGCACTGGCCAATAACTCGCCAACTTCGTGATACCTGTGTTGGCTTTGTGCTAACCAAGCACGCAGTAAGCTCAAATTGGGGTATTGGTATAAAAGCTCATCACTGAGCTTGATAATCGCGGATTCGAGTGTGGATAGTTCGCCACGATTGAACATACGCCAGCCGTGTTGATTGAGAATATCGGCCAACAACGCATCGTCTTTGGCATAGCGTGCGTGGCGCAAGGCTTGATGAGGGGACTGCAGTTTTAGCCAAGCCAGTGCCGCGTGTCGGTGCAAGGTTTGTTGCTGGTGGGGGATCCRGGCTTGACGCTCATGRGCCAAAAACTCCGCGAATAAATGGTGAAACCGGAACCAGTTGTTATCCCCCTYAAGCGGATAGATAAACAAGCCATAGCGATTGAGTGACTCAAGCATACCCAGCGCATCTTCTCGCTCGGTCAAGGCGAAAACCAGTTCATCATTGAACATTTCTAACACTGAGACTTTCATCAGAAACTGACGTGTCTCCGTGTCAAGCAAGTCGAAGACTTCTTCCGCTAGATAGTCCCAAAGATGGGCATGGTTAAATTCTGCACACGAGGCGGCGCTTTGCATTAGCGTGCGTTTTTGGTGCTGCGCTTGAATGGCGATCAGTTGCAGCGCGGATGGCCAACCTTCGACGTAGGTACATAAGGCATTCGCGGTCGATTCATCGACGCCATCGTCGATACGTTGGTTGAAAAACCGGGTTGTCTCTTCGTTATCGAACGCGAGAAGCTCGTTGCCTATCTCGATCATCAGGTCTCGCACGCGTAAGTTCGCGGTGCCCAGTGGTGGGTTAGCGCGTGACGTCACCACTAACGTGAGGTTCTCTGGCATGTGCTTGATGAAAAAGCGCATCGCTTCATGGATTTCTTCGTTATCAACCAGTTGATAGTCGTCCAGCACCAAATAGCTGGTGGCGTGAAACCCGGCCAGTTCGGCAAAAACATCAGACAAGAGCGCACGAAGTGATGAGAATTGGCGTTTTTCCGCCAGTTTTATAGTATTGGCGCAGCCTTCTTGGGTGGCTTGGTGCAACGCTTGTAATAAATAGTTTATGAAGCGAAAGCTGTCGTTATCACTGTCATCAATGCTAAACCAACCGACATTGGGTTGATCGGCGAGCCACTGGGCAGCCATGGTGGTTTTGCCATAACCGGCCGGAGAGCGAAACAGCACCAGCTTATAGTGGGGGGCTTGTTGTAAAATATCGAGCACTCGCGGGCGCAATATCGCGTTATAAAGCCGTCCAGGCCGAGTCAGCTTTGATGGGATCCACATAAGACACTGTCCTTCACTACAAATGCGGTGCGTCATCTTTGGTGCGCACCTCTGTCCTGATTGCAGTGTATGTAACTTCAAAGACACAAACTATGATCTATCCCTGATCTCTTAACGGGTGCCCTAATTTAGTGCAACTACGCCTTATAATTGTGATAAACGTCACTTAATTGCCTTGTTCTTGGCTTTTTTTATCGTCGGTGTACACATTGATGTTGGTTTGTYAGGGGTTAATTTGCGCTAGCGCACAAAAATCACCAAAAGCTAGACGGTTTTTTTCATCGCCGGCTTAGACAGGCTTTTGTCTCATAGCGTGATGAAGATCACCAGTCAGTGGGCTGTACTTCATTTTGATGAGAGCCCGCTCACTGTTGATGTGTGACCTGGCTCTCTACGCCCTGTGGTCTCCTCCTTTGATGAGAACGACGTGGGAGGATGTTTGCCGTGCTCGGGTTGGGCAGGATGACTAACCATCAAGGTTTCATTCCATTATCGAGAGCAACGACATGACACCAAAACAGCAACATGCGTTTGATAAAAGTGCGTTTAAAATCAGTATGGTTCAACACTTAACCCAGCTAGGTCACGCACCAGATACTGCTCAACTGCGTGATTGGTACCTCGCGCTGGGCCGTGCATTAGCCGAACACACGACGAGTGACTTGGTGGCCACTGAACACGATCAAGCCATTAAACAAGCGAAAAGTGTTAACTATTTATCCCTCGAGTTCTTGATTGGTCGTTTAACCGGGAACAACCTCATTAGCATGGGCTTGTACGATGCTATCGCTGAGGCCGTGAGTGAGCTTGGGCTTGGGTTAACGGATTTACTCGAACAAGAGCGTGATCCGTCTCTGGGTAATGGCGGCTTGGGACGTCTGGCGGCCTGTTTTATGGACTCTTTGGCGGCACAGCAGTATCCGGCAGTGGGTTACGGATTACATTATGAATATGGGCTTTTCCGTCAGTCTTTTCATGAAGGGGCGCAGCAAGAGGCACCTGATGCATGGCGTGAGCCAGAAGGCTACCCTTGGGAACTGGTACGTCCTGAATTATCCCAAATTATCGGCTTTTATGGCCATGTTGAGGTCGTTGAAGAAGCAGGGCATACCTATCGTCAATGGGTTCCGAGCTTGAAAATCCAGGCAATGCCTTGGGACTTACCCATTGTCGGTTACCAAAGCAACACCGTTTACCCATTGCGTTTGTGGGAAGGTCGAGCACTGACACCGTTCGCGCTTGATGCTTTTAATGCAGGCGACTACACCCATGCTCAGCAAGCTGATATCGATGCGGGTAATTTGACCAAAGTCTTGTACCCGAACGATAACCACGACGCAGGTAAAACGCTGCGCTTGATGCAGCAGTACTTCCACAGTGCCGCCTCGGTCGCAGATATCCTCCGTCGTCACCTAGAGGCAGGTCATGCTCTAGCGGCGTTGCCAGAGTATGAAACCATTCAATTAAACGACACCCACCCCACCATCGCGATTCCTGAGCTGATGCGCGTATTGCTGGATGATTATCGTCTGGGCTGGGATGAGGCGTGGTCAATCGCCAGTCGTACTTTTGCTTACACCAACCACACCTTACTGCCCGAAGCGCTGGAAACCTGGAGTGAGGCGTTGATTGCGCGCTTGCTGCCGCGTCATATGGAGATCATTTTTGAGATTAACCATCGCTTCATGCAAGAGGTAGAAGCGAAGTGGCCCGGCGATGTGGCGAAAAAGCAGGTGTTGTCAGTGATTGACGACAAAGGTGAGCGCATGGTGCGTATGGCGAATCTATGTGTGGTTGGCTCTTATGCGGTAAATGGCGTTGCGGCGTTGCACTCTCAGTTAGTTAAGCGTGATTTATTCCCAGAGTTTGACGCGCTATACCCAGGCCGCATTCAAAATGTGACCAATGGCATCACACCGCGTCGCTGGTTGAAGTTCTGTAACCCTGACTTGTCCAACTTGATCAGTGAAAAAATCGGTGAGCAGTGGCCAGCGCAATTAGAGCAACTCGAGCAGATTGCTCAATACGCCGATGATACTGCGTTTCAAAAGACATTCATGGATGTCAAAAAGCGCAACAAGCAGCGTTTGGCAGGATGGGTCAAAGAGCACCTCGATATTACCCTCAATACCGATGCGATTTTTGATGTACAAATTAAGCGTCTGCATGAGTATAAGCGTCAGCACCTTAATCTGTTACACGTGATTTCGCTCTATCAGCGTTTGCTTAACGAGCCAAACTTTGACATGGCGCCACGAGTGGTCTTTTTTGCCGCGAAAGCCGCGCCTGGCTATGAATTAGCAAAATCGATCATCTATGCGATTAATAAGGTCGCTGAAACCATTAATAATGACCCACGAGTCGGTGACAAGCTCAAGGTCGTCTTCATTCCTGATTATCGTGTCAGCATGGCAGAAATCATTATTCCGGCTGCCGATGTGTCTGAGCAGATTTCTATGGCCGGTAAAGAGGCGTCTGGCACGGGTAACATGAAAATGGCACTCAACGGCGCGCTTACCATCGGCACCATGGATGGCGCTAACGTGGAAATCCGTGAAGAAGTGGGTGACGATAATATCTATATCTTCGGCTTAGATGTTGATGGTGTCACCGAATTACGCCAAAAAGGCTATCAGCCTGAAGCGGTCTATCACAGCCAGCCCCTATTGAAGTCTGCCTTGGATAGTTTGTTGGATGAGACGTTCACGCCAGGTCAGCCAGGGGCCCTGCGTCCTGTGTTTGACAGCGTGATGGGTAGCGGCGACCCGTACCTGTGTTTGGCTGACTTTGCCGATTACGTGCGCGCACACAATGACATTGACCGTGATTACCGTGACGCGTCGCAATGGGCACGTAAAGCGATTCTGAACACCGCGCTGGTCGGTAAGTTTAGCTCAGACCGCTCAATTCGCGATTACGTTAATAACATTTGGCAGTTAGAAGCGATTAAGCGCTAACTGCAATATAACGGGTTAACAACCTTATCGGTGGCAAGGAATGAGCCTTGCCACCTAACAATAATGACAACAATATTGCCCAATAAAAGAAGGGGGCAGACCCCTCGGAGAAAGCGATGAAAGAATCTGCATTGAAGACAGTCGCACAAATGGCCAACCTCGCTGATCGCTATATCAGTGCATGGGGCTCAGAAGCGGCTGTGCCGGACAGTACCTTACATGACTTACTAACGTCACTTGGCTATGACACACGAAACGACGAGGCGTTATTGGCGTCGGCGGAGAAAAAACACAAAGCGGATGTGCTCGCCCCTGTGCAGGTGGTGCAGGAGAATGAGCCGGTTGAAATTGCGCTTCATTTAGGTACCAGTGCGCGAGAAAGTGACTTTAGTTGGCGTTTGGAAACCGAACAGGGCGAATGCTTTGAAGGTTACTTACAGTCACAAATCGTTCGCGATGAGCGCAGTAATGGTGGCCCATTGGTGTTTAGCCTGCCTTGCTCCCTACCGTGGGGCTATCACCGCCTTTCCGTGATACGTAAACGGCGCAAAGCCCCGTATCAAATGACACTCATCATGGCGCCCACCCAATGTTATAAGCAGCCAGAATTGGATCAACACAAGAAAATGTGGGGGCCGAGTATTCAGCTCTACACACTGCGTACCCCTCATAACTGGGGTATCGGTGATTTTGGCGATCTCAAACAATTGGTCAGTGAGCTCGCGTCACGCGGTGCGGACTTCGTTGGCCTTAACCCTATTCATGCGTTGTTCCCTGCCAATCCAGAAGCCGCGAGCCCGTATAGTCCGTCATCACGCCGCTGGCTTAATCTTTTGTATATTGATGTGAGCAACGTTCGAGAGTTTTGTTTGAGCGCCCGTGCCCAGCAACTCGTGGGCAGTGCCGAATTCCAGCGTCGCCTGCAAGCAGTACGCGACACGCATTGGGTCGATTATAGTGAAGTCGCCGCCTTAAAGATGGCCGTACTACCGCTTTTATTTCAAGAGTTTAAGCAACGCGAGCTACTGCAACAGACACGACGTGGCCGTGCGTTTTTAGACTTTATCAAAAAAGGGGGAGAGAGCTTAAAACAGCAAGCCACCTTTGATGCCTTGCATCAATATTTACGCGCGGAAGACCCTCATGCTTGGGGCTGGCCCGTATTCCCTGAAAAATATCGTCGCTATGAAAATGCCGCGACGCAAGCATTTATCGAGCAGCATAGCGATGATATCCAGCTGTACATGTACTTACAGTGGATTGCCGAAGGTCAAATGGAAGAGGTACAGGCCATTGCTGAAGAGCAGGGGATGTCGTTGGGCTTGTACCGTGATCTTGCTGTTGGGGTGTCTGATGCGGGTAGCGAAACCTGGTCGGATAATTCACCGTTAGTACTGGATGCTAGCATTGGTGCGCCGCCGGATGTGTTGGGACCTCGGGGGCAAAACTGGGGCTTACCGCCATTTGATCCGCAAGCGCTACAACATACCGGTTACCATGCCTACATCGAGTTGTTGCGGGCCAACATGCGCCATTGCGGGGCTTTGCGTATCGATCATGTACTGGGCTTGCTGCGCTTATGGTGGATCCCTAAAGGAAAGAATGCCACCGAGGGCGCCTACTTGTACTATCCCGTTAAAGACATGCTCGCGATTTTAGCGCTTGAGTCTCACCGTCATCAGTGCAGTGTGATTGGAGAGGACTTGGGGACGGTACCAGATGAAATCGTTGATCTGCTTGCTGACGCGGGTGTGCATTCTTACAAGGTCTTCTTCTTTGAAACCTCGGCGGATGATGGTGGGTTTATCTCTCCGGCACATTACACCGAGCAAGCGATGGCGACACTATCCACCCATGATATGCCAACCATTCGTGGTTTTTGGCATTGTGACGATTTGAAACTGGGTCGAGAGTTAGGCCTTTATCCGGACGAGGCCCAGCTTCAGCAGTTGTTTGATGATCGCTTGAAAGCCAAACAAGGCATATTAGACAGCGTGCGCTGGCACGGCATGCTACCGGATGGGGTGGGCGCTGATGCCCGTTATGTGCCGATGGATGGTCACTTGTGCCGCGCATTGCAACTGCATGTGGCCGCCGGCCAATCGGCGCTATTAAGCGTCCAGCTGGAGGACTGGTTGGAAATGGAGAAACCGGTAAACATTCCAGGAACCGTGGATGAATACCCTAACTGGCGACGCAAACTCTCGGTCAGTTTAGAGACACTGTTTGGTCGAGACGAACTCAATCAACTTGCCAGAGATTTATCTCGGGTGCGTATGCAAGCGAGCCGCCAAACGGTGTAACCACCATACCATGCTCTAACGCTCTATCCTCAGTGCCAGCCAACACGTACAGGATGGAGCGTTTTTTTGTATAAGGAGCCTCCAGTGCCAGATTCTTCCCATTCGATACAGCCCCAATCTATTCAGCCTGATCACTTTGCAATGGATATGGCTGCTTTATATAACCCGAGCGTTGCACATCAGTATATGGGCGCGCATCCGGTGACGTTACCCGTCGTGGGTAAAGCGGTCGAGGGGGTTCGGTTTGTGGTTTTTGCCCCGCATGCACAATCAGTCAGCGTGATAGGTGATTGGAACCATTGGCAAGCCGACGCCGCCTACATGACGCCGATTGAAGATGGCTTTTGGGTCGGGTTTATTGCTCACCTTGGCATGCAGCAGCGCTATAAATACGCCCTAACGGGGCCCGATGGACAGTGCTTACCGCACAAAGCCGACCCTTACGGGGCGTATGCCGAGCAATACCCGTCCTTTGCCTCTCTGACCTATGATCAACATGCTTATCAATGGCATGACCAGCACTGGCAAGCGCGTCCCATCACCGAAAAACACACGCAAGCGTTATCGTTTTATGAGCTTCACCTTGGCTCCTGGCAGCGAGATGCATCGGGTCAGTGCCTGGGCTATCGTGAGCTTGCTGACCGTCTCGTTCCTTACTTGGTAGAAATGGGTTATACCCATGTGGAGCTAATGCCAGTCAGTGAGCACCCCTTTTATGGTTCTTGGGGTTATCAGCCGGTTGGCCTGTTTGCGCCGACCAGCCGCTATGGCTCGCCAGATGATTTTAAGTATTTTGTCGACCAATGCCATCAAGCGGGTATTGGTGTGATCCTTGACTGGGTGCCGGGGCATTTCCCTACCGATGATCACGGTTTAGCTTTTTTCGATGGCACTCCGCTATATCATGACCCCGACCCACGACGTGGTTGGCACAACGATTGGCATTGTCATCTTTACGATATGAGTAAAGAGCATGTGCGCCGCTTTTTGGTAAACAATGCCTTGTATTGGCTTGATCAATTTCATATCGATGGTCTGCGTGTTGATGCGGTCGCGTCCATGCTTTATCTCGATTACTCGCGAGAACAGGATCAATGGATCCCCAACGTGGATGGTGGCAATGAGAATTACGATGCCATCGCCACCTTAAAGTGGATGAACGAGTCTGTTTATCACTATTTTCCTAATGCGATGACCATTGCCGAGGAATCGACGACGTTTCCGGGAGTATCGGCGCCTACGTATGCAGGCGGGCTTGGGTTTGGGTTTAAGTGGAATATGGGCTGGATGCATGACAGTCTCAGTTATATTCGCCAAGAGTCGGTGTATCGTCGCTATCACCACGACACGCTGACGTTTCCATTAGTTTATGCGTTTAGCGAGAACTATGTATTGCCACTGTCTCATGATGAAGTGGTGTATGGAAAAGGCTCGTTGATCGGTAAAATGCCTGGTGACGAGTGGCAGCAAACCGCCAACTTACGTGCTTTTCTTGGGTATATGTATGGTCAGCCAGGTAAAAAGCTTAACTTTATGGGGGCGGAGATCGGTCAGACCGCAGAGTGGAACCATGACAGTCAGCTTGAATGGCATTGGCTGCAATACGGTCGTCATCAAGGTATCCAAGCATGGGTGAAAGCGCTGAACCACCTGTATGTATCGACGCCGGCGCTGCACCGCCTCGACTGCGATCCGGCAGGGTTTGAGTGGCGATTAAAAGACGCAGCCGATCTCAGTGTGATTGCACACGAGCGGCTTGGCGATGACGGCTCGCGGATGCTGGTGGTGAGTAATTTCACCCCTGTACCCCGGGATGGTTTTCAGCTGGGTGTGCCGATGAGTGGTGACTACCAATTGGTCTTAAATTCGGATGATGAGGCGTTTTGGGGCAGTGGATACCCCGTTTACGTAGCGCTTAGCACCGATAAAAGCGCGGTACACGATCAACCTCAATCGCTGACACTGAATCTTCCCCCGTTAGCCACTGTGTTTTATCGTTGGCAAGGGTGAAGGTACCAACTCCATATGGCCCGTTTGGGCGACAAAGTGAAGAAGATTACGCCAAGTTAACCCTTGGCGTTTTTCATTGCTTGCCCTGTAAATAGGCGCTTTTTCACTCTGAGCTGAGTTGATACCGTAAAAAAGGCCGCGAATGCGGCCTAGTCGTGGTCTTTTACGAGGTGATGTTATGCGGCATCTTCTTCATCAACGAAGGTGACGCCATTTTCACGATGCAGGCGCTTGCACGCTCGACCGTCACTATGGAATAGATGGCAGCGATGAGCTGGAATACCAATGGCGTATTTTTCACCAGGCTCAATTTCCACCGTATCGAGCTGACGATAGATCACATCCGCGTCTGCGCTTTCAAGGTTGAGATAGATTTGCGTTTCGTTACCCAGCTTCTCGACAATGGTGGCTTCTCCTTCAATTTTGGCATCACCGTCTTTGGCGGCCACCAAATGCTCTGGGCGAATGCCGAGCGACATACGATCGCCTCGGGTGACGGTTTTGCCATCGACGGGTATCCAGAAGCTTGCTCCTTCGCTGAGCTGCACTTTGACACGATTTGGCTCGACATCTTCAATAAAGACACTCATGAAGTTCATCTTCGGTGAGCCAATAAATGACGCGACAAAGCGGTTTTGTGGGTAGTGATAAAGCTCTAGCGGTTTGCCAACCTGCGCCACACGGCCTTCATCCAGTACCACGATTTTATCTGCCATGGTCATGGCTTCAATCTGATCGTGGGTAACATAAATCATGGTACAGCCAAGTTGGCGTTGTAGTTTGGTGATTTGTGCGCGCATTTGTACGCGTAGGCCAGCATCAAGGTTGGAAAGTGGCTCATCGAGTAAGAATACACGAGGTTGGGACACGAGTGTGCGGCCAATTGCAACACGCTGACGTTGTCCGCCAGACAATGACTTGGGCTGTCTGTCGAGTAGGTGACCGAGTTGTAGGATCTCTGCTGCTTGATGCACGCGCTTATCGACTTCCGCTTTGTTGGTTTTTGCGAGCTTCAAGCCAAACGACATATTGTCGTAGAGGTTTAGGTGGGGATACAGCGCGTAAGATTGGAATACCATACCGACGCCGCGTTTCGAAGGCTCAACCTCATTGACGCGCTGATCATCAATATAAAGATCGCCCGACGTAATATCTTCCAGCCCCGCTACGCAGCGTAATAGGGTGGATTTACCGCAGCCAGATGGACCGACAAAGACAACAAATTCGCCATCTTTAATCTCTAGGTCAACGTTTTTTGAAATCATTACATCGTCGTCATACGCTTTACAAACGTTTTTAAACGTGACACTTGCCATGTCGCTCGCCCTCAATCGCTTTTCATTAATTCGGCTCAATACGCATTATAGGTGGCTGTGCTATTTAATATCTGCCATTTCTGAGCGTTATCTTTTTTGTTGAACGCTTTTTGGTGGCTGAATATACACATTGGATAAATTCCACCCGATGCTTTTTTGATGTCAGGCAGTGTCGCGTATCTGCGCAAGCGGCACATCCTCCCGTGGACATTTATTACAGGGGGAGTAGGCGGGGAGGAGGATAATCTCCTCCCCAAATTGATTTGAGGGCGTACATCACAAAATCATTAGCAAATTAGTTGAAGTTGATCACGTACCGTTTATTTTTGTGAACCGCATCATTAGCGACGAGCGATATGGATCACGAATTCGCTCGCATAGAGGTAGGGCGTAGAAGCCAGGATGATGAGGAATATTCGGGAATTACCCATGATAGACCGTGAAATACAGCTCATCCTCCATGGAATCGTGCTACACCTCAGTAGAAGAAGGATAGAAAGATGAAAAAATCACTTAGTGCTGTTGCTCTCGGTACCCTGATTGCACTGGGTTCATTTGGCGCCAATGCCAATATCGAAGAAGGCCAACTGACGATTTGGATTAACGGAGACAAAGGTTACAACGGCCTTGCCGAAGTGGGCGACCGCTTTGAGCAAGATACGGGTATACCTGTCACCGTTGTTCACCCTGATGGCTTGCAGGATAAGTTCCCGCAGACAGCGTCAACCGGCGATGGCCCAGACATCGTGTTTTGGGCGCATGACCGTTTTGGTGGCTACGCAGAATCAGGCTTGCTGGCAGAGGTTCGTCCATCTGAGCGTCTTAAAGAAGGCATGGTCGACTTTGCCTGGGATGCGGTGAAATACAAAGGCAAATACGTTGGCTACCCAGTGGCAGTGGAATCTCTTTCGCTCATCTACAACAAAGATTTAGTGCCTAACCCGCCAGAAACATGGCAAGACGTGGTTGAGATGGATGCCAAGCTCAAAGAGCAAGGTAAGTCAGCCATCATGTGGAACCTAAAAGAACCGTACTTTACATGGCCATTGATGGCGGCTGATGGCGGTTATGCGTTTAAGCAAACGGCTAATGGCTACGATGTAAAAGATGCTGGCATCAATAACCAAGGCGTACATGACGCACTGCATTTTATGAAGCAGATGGTGAAAGATGGCGTGATTTCATCTGACATGGACTACTCAGTCTCTGAGTCCTCTTTCAACCAAGGCGACACAGCGATGACCATCAACGGCCCATGGTCGTGGGGCAACATTGAAAAGTCAGGCATCAACTACGGGGTAACCACCTTACCAACTTTCCAAGGCGAAGCGTCTAAGCCTTTTGTGGGTGTACTTAGTGCCGGTATTAGCACCGCGTCGCCAAACAAAGCACTGGCGGTTGAGTTTTTGGAAAACTATCTGCTAACGAAAGAAGGTCTTGCGACAGTTAATGCTGATAAGCCCCTAGGTGCAGTGGCGCTGAATGCCTATCAAGCAGAGCTGGCTCAAGATAGCCGTATTGCGGCGACCATGGAAAACGCCAAACATGGCGAAGTGATGCCAAACATTCCACAAATGAATGGGTTCTGGGCGGCTGCCAAAAACGCCATCATCAATGTGGTCGATGGCCGCCAAAGCGTCGAGGAAGCACTCGACGATGCGGAAACGCAAATGGTCAAATAAGCTCTATCTGCAGGGGGGCTCGCCTCCCTGCATTTTTTAAAAACTATGTGAGTAGCGTTCCTTATGCAGTCAGTCCAAGGTTCCCAAGCTATGACAACGTCAGGCTCTTCTTTGCCCAGTAGCACAAAAGCGTTCATAAAATGGGCGTTACTGGCTACTGTGGCCATTATCAATGGCTATGCCACCGTCTTGATGTATTCGCGTGGTGAAACCGCCTTTGCCCTGTTAACTGTGGTATTAACCGCATTAGCCCTGTACATTTTTGGCAGTAAAAAAACCTACGCCCATCGCTATATCTATCCAGGTATCGCAGGGATGATCCTCTTCATTATTTTTCCGTTGGTTTATACCGTCGGGCTGTCATTCACCAACTATAGCGCCAAAAATCAACTCTCTTTTGAGCGGGCCCAATCGGTATTGCTTGAGCGCACCTTTCAAAGTGGTGACAGCTATCCTTTCTCGTTATATCAAACTGACAAAGGGGTTCGTATTGTGGTGGAGGGCGAGAATACACGCTATGCCACCAAGCCATTTGAGTTTTCAACGCTTGACGATGAAAACTTGGCGCTCAGCCCAATTGACAGTGTTGAGGGACAAAAAGCGTCACTGCGCGATGTGATTCAAAACCGTGATGCTCTTGGAGAATTAGACCTGATCTTGTCTGGTGATAAAACCATTCGCATGAGTGGTTTGCGTAAGTTCGCCGCTATTCAATCACTCTATAGTCTGCAGGATGATGGTCGCACACTCATCAACAATAAAACCGGAGAGACACTCAAACCTAACGATGAGATAGGTTATTACCAACCGGTTGATGCCTCCGGTGAATTTGTTGGCGACACGGTGTCACCCGGTTATGTGGTGCAAATTGGTACGGATAACTTTGAGCGTGTCTGGACAGATGAGGGCATCAAAGAGCCGTTTATTGGCATCTTTATTTGGACGATTGTCTTTTCCGTGCTCACCGTGGTATTCACGCTGTTTATTGGCTTGATATTGGCAAGCTTGGTGCAGTGGGAAGAGCTGAAAGGCAAATCGATCTACCGTTTATTATTGATCCTTCCTTATGCGGTGCCAGCTTTTATTTCAATTTTGATTTTCCGAGGCTTGTTTAACCAAAGTTTTGGCGAAATTAACATGGTCTTGGAAGCGTTGTTTGGCATTAGCCCGAACTGGTTCTCTGACCCTTTCTTGGCGCGGAGCATGGTGTTAACTGTCAACACCTGGCTGGGTTTCCCTTATATGATGATCCTCTGTATGGGCTTGCTGAAAGCGATCCCTGATGATCTCTACGAGGCATCCGCGATTGACGGCGCGAATTTCATTCAGAACTTCACCCGTATTACGCTGCCGATGATGATTAAACCATTAACCCCGTTGCTGATTGCTGCTTTTGCCTTCAACTTCAACAACTTTGTGATGATTATGCTGTTAACAGAAGGTGGGCCAAATCGCATTGGCACTACGGAGCCTGCCGGCTATACCGATTTGCTGGTCAGCTATACCTATCGCATCGCCTTTGAGGGCAGTGGCGGTCAAGACTTTGGCTTGGCAAGTGCAATCGCCACACTGATCTTCTTGATTGTCGGGGCACTGGCGTTAATCAACCTTCGTATGACGCAGAAAAACGAGCACTGAGGAACCTAAATATGGCAATGGTACAAGGTAAATCCTTAAAATATCGCGTCTGGGCAACCCATATTGGCTTGTGCTTATTTTTGGCGCTGATCCTATTCCCGCTGTTAATGATTATTGCGATTTCATTCCGTGAAGGGAACTTCGCCACCGGGAGTTTGATCCCGAAAAATCCATCACTCGAGCACTGGAAGTTAGCGTTGGGTTTTCCGGTAACTAACCCAGATGGTTCGGTTACACCACCGCCATTCCCCGTTCTGTTGTGGCTGTGGAACTCGGTAAAAGTAGCAGGTATTACATCGCTATTTATTGTGGTGCTCTCGACGACGTCGGCGTATGCCTTTGCGCGTATGCGATTTAAAGGCAAGCAAACCATCTTGAACGCGATGATGATCTTCCAGATGTTCCCAGCGGTGTTGGCATTGGTGGCTATCTACGCCTTGTTTGATAAGTTAGGGCAGTACATTCCGTTTTTGGGGCTCAACACGCACGGTGGCTTGATCTTTGCCTACTTGGGCGGGATTGCATTACACGTTTGGACCATTAAAGGTTACTTCGAGAGCATTGATGGTTCATTGGAAGAAGCCGCAGCACTGGATGGCGCCACTCCATGGCAGGCGTTTAGGCTGGTGCTGCTTCCGCTCTCCGTGCCTATCTTGGCTGTGGTCTTTATTCTGTCGTTTATCATGGCGGTAGGTGAGGTGCCAGTTGCTTCGATTCTGTTGTCGGATGTTGATTCGTATACCTTGGCGGTCGGCATGCAGCAGTACTTGTATCCGCAGAACTATCTGTGGGGCGACTTCGCGGCGGCAGCCGTGCTTTCAGCGGTACCGATCACAGGTGTTTTCTTACTCGCCCAACGTTGGTTAGTGGGTGGTTTGACTGCTGGTGGTGTGAAAGGCTAAGGCGTTACGCCCTCAGGCGAAGCAAGAGCACGAAAGTAAAGGCAGCTAACATTAGCTGCCTTCTTGATGTGGGTAATATTAGGCTACAGCCAGTCACCGTCAATACAGACTACAAAGTGCTTGCCTGCCAATATCAGGGATGGCTCGGGTGTGGTGATAGTCGTTTCATTGGTTGCGCTGTCACAGACAATACGCCACTGATGATTTGGTGGAAGCCGTAGGTTGTGCGCGGTGTCGCCGCTGTTAATGGCAATGAGCAGCGATTGACCCGCGTCAGAATGATGCGCACCGAGTGTGATCTGACAGCTGAGTGCTTGCAGGCTTGGCCATTGATGATCGAGAATAGGATCGCCATTCGGATGTCGCCACTCAATCTGATTGCAATGGCGCTGTGTGCCACTCAACGCATCAATAAAGCGCGGTACGATAGCATTGCGACGTGCAATCATGGTGGCAAGCCAGTTTGACCAAACATGATCCTGCGTTTGCCAGTTTAACCAACTGATGGGGTTGTCTTGGCAATAGGCATTGTTGTTTCCCTGTTGCGAGTGCCCTAAAACATCGGCCATTAGAATGTGCGGCGCCCCCAGCGAGAAGAGGGTGCTCGCCATCATATTCCGTTTTTGCCGAGTTCTTATCTCAATAATATCAGTATTGTTTGTGGATCCTTCAACACCATAGTTGGCGGAGCGATTATCGCCATGGCCATCTCGGTTGTTCTCGCCATTGGCGTGATTATGCCGCTTGGCATAACTGACCACATCCTGCAGGGTAAAGCCATCATGGTAGGTGATGTAGTTGATGGGTAGGTGATCCGGCCAATACGCTGCGCTGAAAAAGTCGCGTGACCCCATCAACCGCGTGGCGAAATCCTGTAGCATACCTGGCTCTCCTCGCCATAAACTGCGCGTGATGTCGCGGATTTTATCGTTACATTCGGCCCAGTTAATCGGAAATTGTCCTAGCTGATACCCATCGGGGCCTATATCCCATGGTTCCGCAATTAATTTGACCTTAGAAAGGATCGGATCTTGGGCGATGGCATRGAAAAAGGCATTGTGGGGATCAAAGGTATCGCCGTCTCGCCCTAAGGTGGCGGCGAGATCGAACCGAAACCCGTCAACGTGATAGTCGGTAACCCACATCCGTAAGGTGTCGAGCACCTGCTTCATTGCAGCAGAATGGCGTATATCAATGGTATTGCCACAGCCGGTATGGTTGCGCAGCCGTTGGCCATCATGTAAGTACATGGCATGATCAAGCGCTTTATAATGAAGAATCGGCCCACCTTCTCCGCCTTCCGCCGTGTGATTAAACACCACGTCTAGAATGACTTCGATGTCGTGGCGGTGTAGTTCGCGTATTGCCGTTTTCAGCTCGTTAACCGCATTTTTTTCCGCGTAGCGTGGATCCGGAGCCATCCAAACGTATGGGTTGTAGCCCCAGTAGTTGGTTTTTTGCTGGCTGAGTAAATGCGGCTCCGGTAAGCTACAGGTAATCGGCAGCAGTTGCAGGCAATTAATCTGATGTTGTTGATAGAACGCCAACATCGCTGGTGACACCAAGCCTAAATAACGCCCTTGCTGTGTTGGCGCGACATCTGGGTGCTGTTGAGTTAGCCCTTTAACATGGGTTTCGAAAATAACGGTGTCGCACATTGAGCGTTGGGGCGATGACACGCCTTGCCAATCAAATAAGTCGTGATCGACGACTTGGCAGCGCGCAACCTGTGTGCTTTGCGATGATGTATAGGGAGGCTGATAGGTTAAAGGGCCGGTAATGGCCTGAGCATAAGGGTCAGCCACACACCAGATTTGACCATCATGTGAGACCTCAAAGCTGTATTCTTGCCCTGCAACGACATCAGCAACATCTTGTGTCCAGTAGCCGCGCTTATATTCGTGCATAGCGATCCGCTGAGGTTGGTGCGCTTGATGCCACAATAGTAAATGTACGCCGTCCTGGTCTGGCGCATACAGTGTAAACCGACAGCCTGATGGGTGTAATTGCGCCCCTAATACATAAGGAGATGGGAAACAAACCGACATAACTAACACCGTTAAATGAGACGAGTCGCTATTAGAGCGGTTACCTATAAATAATTCAATCTGACGTCACATTTATGATCATTGCCCCTCGTGTAATAAAGTTTCATATCGATATGAATGAAATTATTAATAGTGATCTATTCGACGTTTTGTAGGGGATAAACAAGAAACCCAGTTACCAATTACGCCTTGGTTCAGTGATCGATGTCGACAAGTTAGGATAATCCGCCTTCCCTCCTCCTTACTCCTCCTCCCCCTTCAACCACATCCCTGGATGACGCGCACTTTAGTGTGTAGGGATAGGATATTTCCAGGATAACGAAGAAAGCTAAGCCTTGGACACACTGTCTTTTTCCACTACCCACTGCCGGTGTGAAGGGACACGTAAAAAGGCGCATTATGGAGTAAGGTATGAGAAAAGTAAGTTTAATTGCGGCGGCTGTCGCAGCTGCTGTCACTGCCACCTCAGCGTTCGCTGTTGATTTTAATGGTTATGCTCGTGCGGGTGCTGCGATCGGTGGTGATGGTGCGGGTGATAGTGCTTTTGAAAAGAATAAAGTTGGTCGTTTGGGTAATGAAGACGACAACTATTACGAGTTCGGTTTTTCAGAAGAACTTCAAACGGGTGAGCAATCATGGAAACTGGAATCTATGATTGCCTCTAGCGATAAAGGCCAAAATGGTTGGGAAGATAGCGAAATCAATGTCGCGCAATTTAATGTCCAAGCCAAAGGTGTGATTGCATCCGATCCTGAAGCCGTTATTTGGGCGGGTAAGCGCTATTATCAACGTAAAGATATCCACATTACTGACTTCTATTTCTTGAATACATCAGGTACTGGTGGTGGTATTGAAAACATTTCACTGGGCGATCAAAAGCTTTCTTTAGCGTTTGTTCAAGATGGAGAAAATGATCAGTCCTCAGGCTATATTTTTGATGCGCGCTTAGCCAACATCGGCTTGTGGAAAGATGCTAGCTTAGAGCTCGCTACGGCCTATAACTTTGCGACAGAAAAAGATGACCAAACCGAAGCGGCTGATGATGGTATTATGCTTACCGGTATTGTGCATCAAAATATGGACAATGGTTTCAACCAAACAATCTTGCAATATGGTTCTGCAGGATACGGTGATCAGATTGCTGGCTTTGGTTCTGGTGCATGGTACAGCCGCGGCTCCGATGATAAAAACGATGCGAAAGGCTACCGTATTATCAACTGGGGTGTGATGAATGTTGGGTCATCGATGGAACTCGGACATCAGCTCTCTTATCATAATGGCTCGGACTTGACAGATGGTGAGGGCGACTCTGATATGTTCACTGCTGTTGTGCGTCCTGTTTATAAGTGGAACGACACGATGCGCACTATCGGTGAAGTAGGCTTCTTTGATGGAGAAAATCAAGGAACAGACCAAGGAGGCCACAAGTTTACTTTAGCTCAAGCATGGGCAATGGGTGACAGCTTCTGGTCGCGTCCTGAGATTCGCTTCTACGGTACGTATATTACGGATGAAGAAGGAGATACGTTTGGTGACAAAGGTGACTCAGAGTTCGTAACTGGTGTGCAATTGGAAGCTTGGTGGTAAGTCTTTTTTTAAACTGTCTTTTTTCATAGCCGACAATTGTCGGCTATTTTTTTAGGTGTTTTATATGAATAAGAAAGTGTTATTTATTTCTGGGCTATTATTACTTAGTGGGTGCTCGACGTTCGTTGATAACCAATATAAGGTTGCACCGACAGGAAAGGCAGTGACGCAGCTTGAAAAAGCGAAACAACTGCCGATAACAATGGACAAAGAGATAAAAATAGCGGTCACCGCGCAAACACAAGTCCTCGATATCTATAGCATTGATAGCCCTGGCGTCATTTTCGACTTACCAATGGTAAAAAATGGATTAGCTATCAATATTGAGGCAGAAGTCAACGACAGTGTTTTTGTCCCAAGTGCTAAAGTCATTAACCAGTCTGGCGATATTCGTGCTGAGCTTGATGATGATGGGTTAGTCTATCTAAAGCCCCGTCTAGCCGATGGAAACCGTTTGCAAGGTAATATTAAAGTCCATCCACAAATTGGCGATAGTTCGCTCTATTTAGTTATTTTTACCGATAAAGATAAACTTAATGAAACGGTGGCGGTTAGCCACCCAGCGAAATTGGACGCAGAGGGGAGAGGGAATTACTTTCCGGAGGTAGGTGATATTCAAGTGCCGCGCGCGTTGACTGGCACGTTTTCCATCGAAGCAACCGCTTTGGGCGCACATAACAATGCTCAGCCTATCGTCCTGCCAGCGCTCTCCGCCACTGAACGCCCGCAACAAGAAAGCGTTAGTTTTTATCACCAGGCTATTCGGGCCGCCATTGCAGACAACGATGTCGACAAAGCAATGGGCTTGCTGCGTGATGCGGAGCAATTGGGTATTACTGACGCTGACCAAGTCTTTCGTGACGCGATGAAAGCACAATTAGACAAGAAGTAATCTCACCATTTAAGCTATGTTTTACATCGCGTCTTCAACAAGACATAACCTCAAAAGGGCAACGTTGGTTGCCCTTTTTTAGTATGAGAGGTAAGGCTGGAAACTAGACCGTAAACGTATCGACCAGTTGGCGAATCGTTTTGGCCTCGTGGTTGAGGGTTTGGTTTGCGCCTTGCGCTTGCTCACTGAGTGACAAGGTTTGTTCTATGCGTTGTGACAGTGCCTGGATGTTTTCAGCCACCTGCTGAGAGACGGCACTTTGCTCTTCCGCCGCGCCTGCGGTTTGGTAATTGATATCGCCTAGCTGCTGCACCAAATCAACAATCTCGGTTAAGGTCTCCTGCACGGAAACACTCGCGTGATAACCCTCCGCCGCACCACGCTCACCTTGTTGGATGACAGCTTCAATATCGGTAAGGAGTTGGTTGAAGGTTTCAAGCGTCGATACGATTTGGTCGACAGATTTTTGTGAGTGCTGGGCCAAGGCGCGCACCTCGTCAGCGACGACCGCAAACCCTCGGCCAGCCTCACCGGCGCGTGCCGACTCAATCGCGGCATTGAGCGCTAGCAAGTTGGTTTGATCTGAAATGCCGCGAATGTCGTCGAGTAGAGAGGCAATATCGCTACCACTGGCTTTGACTTCGCTGACAAAACTGTTGGCTTTTTGCAGATCTGTGTTGGCGGTTTGGTTACGTGCCACATTGTTAGCCACATTCTCCATGCATTGATTCAGCGATGAAACCACAGCGGTATTTTTCTCTTTTGAGGCTTCAGAGTTGGTTGCCACATCTTTTGAGGTCGCGGTCAGTTGCTCCATTGCCGTCGCGGCTTGGTGTAATGTCTCGGTATTATCAGACAGGGCTTGGTGGGCATCGGTGATGGCGTTATTGGCTGTCGTTGATGTGTCGGACAAACGTCCACCTGCTTGTTGAATTTGTCCCACCATCGCTTGCAGCGCATCCAACATGTGATTGACTGAGTGTTTAATACGATCAATCTCTGTCTTACCATTAACCGACAAACGCTGCGTTAAATCGCCACCACCTTGGGCTATCGCTTGAATCGATTGCTCGACGCTACTCAACGGTGCTAATTGACGTTTGATAACGATTTGAATGATCACAAAGGCCAGCAAAAGGACGAGGCCACTCACCCAATATATGGTGTTTTGAATATCGCTTTCGGCGTCTGTCATCATTTGATTCAGCTGTGTGACGGGTGCCATCGCGGCCTGCTTGGGGGTCACAATCATCACTGACCACGTCTGAGACATATTGCCAAATTCGATCGGTTGCGACACATAAAAGTGCGAATCGGTTTGTTTGAATTGGCTTTTATGGCTTTGCTTTTGAAGCTTGGCAAGAGAGTGATAAGCGGGAGAGGATAGTTTGGAGACCGCGGCACCATGCTGGACTTGTTGATCGGTGCTGGCAACGATTCGGCCATTTTGACTGACAACAAACAGCTTACCGTTACTGTCGGCACGTTTAGCCAGAATGGACTGGATTTGTGCTGTAGTCAGTGTACTCCCCACCATGGCAACGGCCTTATCGAAGCGGAAAACGGGGGTTGTCACATCAAACACCGTTTGGGTTTTGCCATTAATCTCAGCGGTTCTCGGGTCGGTGATACAATCTTTTTGTGTGCTCACCGGGCATTGATACCAAGGGTTAGTTTCAGAGAAATTTTGCGCAGCGGTAAGGCGCATTTCCCCGCTCTCATCCACCGACACAGACGGCACATAGCGTCCATCTGCAGCGCTTGTTGGGTCGCCGTAGTAAAAAGCATCGGCGCCTAACACGTTTTTTTGCCACTCGGTGTAGATATTGTGCCATTCAGGTTGGCGTTTCAAAATCGAATACATGATCCGAGGTATATCATCTCGGTCGAGGATCCGTGCTGACTTATTCTTTTCCGCTTCGGAGGTATAAATCTGAGCGATAGTCCGTACCGTATCGAGGGGAGAGGCAATATACGCATGGATCTCCTCGCTAATCGCTGTCGCGCGATTTTGCATCTTAATCACCTGATCACGCTTTACGTTTTCAGTGACCTGGGATGACATTGCTGACTGACTGCTATTCAGCGTTGACAAGGAAACGGCACTCACTGCTCCAAGACCGATCAGGACGATGGACGAGGCAGCTAAGCTTATCCGCTGACTTATAGAAAGGGTACGCAACTTTTTCATAATCACTATCCGCACAAAGAAAACCGCACAAAGAAATACTCTGAGTCGTCGAGTGGCGAGACAATGGCGTCGTGCGAAGAGTGATGGCACAACGGGTAGCGCGCCGACGGAGACGATAATTGACACTAGTGTTACTTAATTAAGAAAAGGGCACATCCTCCTAAGAAACGAGCGAAGAGAGGAGGAGAACAAAGGGAGGAGAGGGTATACGCACAACTAAGTGTTAGTGGGTCGAGTGCACATCTTGCGCGTGTTGTCGCGTTTAATGTGTCGCGATGATCACACGATTTCCGCTCTAAGCCTGTTCAAATACGGTGCTATTCACATTTTCGTCACTAAAGCGTCGAGGTGGACGGATATGGAGGAGGTCAGATGGTTAGGTATCTGCTAGCCCACCACCTCCTCATTAGGTGAAGCTAACTACCTAAAGATAATAAGATATTTGTTAATGACATTAGAGGTTATTTAATTATATTTCCGTAAATAAAAAAGAGTATTTACCCTTAATATTATAGAGCTATTACTCACTAACGTATTATTTACACTTGGCTATGTCATGAAAATGTCAGAATGTCAGTAAAGTGTGCCGTTTTTAAAGAAAAAAACAAAAGTGAGGTGTTGCTCCAAAATTATACATTTTTAATTAATGTCTAATTTTTCGTTATGTATGCTGGCGCACCGTCAGTGATAGCAGCACAGCGAGTCATTGATGTTTTTAAGATGTTAACGCAGTTCAGCGTGACAGGGTCACTCCTGGCTGTGCTGTCATTTTGGTGAAGGTATCGAGGGTTCAAAGTGTCCAAAGAAGGAAGCGTAGCGCCTAAAGAGCGCATTAATATCAAGTACGTCCCCGCGACGGGTGACCAGCAAGCAGAAGTGGAGCTCCCGCTAAAAACCTTGGTTGTTGGTGATTTTAAGGGGCATACAGAAGAGACGCCCGTTGAAGACCGTGCAACAGTTTCGGTAGATAAAAACAATTTTGAAGATGTAATGCGCGAGAGCAATTTGCGTCTGTCCACCACGGTAAAAAATCAACTTGTCGATGATGAAGATGCAGAATTACCTGTCGAGCTGTCTTTTAAATCCATGAGTGATTTTGCACCTGACTCAGTTGCTGACCAAGTTCCTGAGCTCAAAAAGCTGATTGAGCTTCGTGAAGCTTTGGTTGCATTGAAAGGCCCTCTAGGCAACATTCCTGCTTTCCGCGATCGTTTGCAGGAGCTGCTTAATTCTGAGGAGTCTCGAGAAAAGTTGCTTGCTGAGCTAAATATCGTCGGTGGCGATGATGATGCTCCGAAAGAGTAATTGATTCAAATTAGTAGTTAATTAAGTCTTAGGAAATAGAAACATGTCTACAAGTGAATCAGTCGTAGAGTCTCCTGAAGTAAAAGAAGGTGGCTTACTTGACGAGATCATGGCGCAAACGCGTATTGAGCCTAGCGAAGAGGGCTATGATGTCGCCAAAAAAGGCGTTGCAGCCTTTATTGAAAACCTCGTGGGTAATGATCAAACACAAGAGCCTGTGAATAAGTCTCTTGTCGATCAGATGCTCGTTGAGCTTGATAAAAAGATCAGTGCTCAAATGGACGAAATTTTGCACGACACGTCTTTCCAAGAAATGGAATCAGCGTGGCGTGGGCTTAAATTGTTTGTCGACCGTACTGACTTCCGCGAGAACAACAAAGTTGACATCTTGCACGTTACCAAAGAAGAGTTGCTAGACGACTTTGAATTCGCGCCAGAAACAACACAATCAGGCCTGTATAAGCACGTATACTCGTCAGGTTATGGTCAATTTGGTGGTGAGCCAACAGGCGCCATTATTGGTAACTATGCCTTTACGCCATCAACCCCAGATATGAAGCTGCTGCAATATATGGGTGCGCTGGGCGCCATGGCACATGCGCCATTTATTTCAAGCGTCGGGCCAGAGTTCTTTGGCATTGAGTCGTTTGAGGAGCTTCCAAACATCAAAGATGTTAAATCTATCTTTGAGAGCCCTAAATACACGAAATGGCGCTCATTACGTGAGTCTGAAGATGCACGTTATCTTGGCCTGGCCGCGCCACGCTTCCTATTACGTGTGCCTTACGATCCAACGGAGAACCCGATCAAGTCTTTCGTTTACCACGAAAACGTTAGTCAAGATCATGAGCATTATCTTTGGGGTAATACAGCGTTTGCATTTGCAACACGCCTGACGGATAGCTTCGCCAAGTATCGTTGGTGTCCGAACATCATTGGTCCACAGAGCGGCGGTGCAGTAGAAGATCTGCCTGTTCACGTTTATGAATCAATGGGTGCCCTACAGACCAAGATCCCAACCGAAGTCTTGATCACCGATCGCAAAGAGTTCGAACTTGCGGAAGAAGGCTTTATTGGTCTGACAATGCGCAAAGGCAGTGACAATGCGGCGTTCTTCTCTGCTAACTCCATTCAGAAGCCTAAGGTATTCCCAAATACCAAAGAAGGTAAAGAAGCAGAGACGAACTACAAGCTTGGTACACAGCTTCCTTACATGATGATTATTAATCGTCTAGCGCACTACATCAAGGTGCTACAACGTGAGCAAATTGGCTCTTGGAAAGAGCGCCAAGACCTTGAGCGCGAGCTAAACACCTGGCTGAAGCAATATGTTGCTGACCAAGAGAACCCACCAGCAGACGTGCGTAGCCGTCGACCACTTCGTGCTGCCAAAATTGAAGTAAGCGATGTGGAAGGGAACCCTGGTTGGTATCAGGTGTCGCTAGCTGTTCGTCCTCACTTTAAGTATATGGGTGCGAACTTTGAGCTGTCTCTTGTTGGTAGGCTTGATCAGTAATCATGTCATACGTTGCGCTAGAAGACAGTGCATTTGGTGTCGGCTTCTTGGAGCGTCTAGAAGCCGACGCTAAGCCTGTTTCAATTACTCAGGGGCCGAGCAGTCCAGACGTAGTGAGATCGATAAAACGTAATATCGCTAATGTGTTGAATACGCGTATTGGTGGTGCGCAAAGCTCGCCTGGCTTGGGGCTGATCGATTTCAACGACGCGACACTCGAAAGCTTAGATCTGTCGCTGAGGGTCAAGTTAGCCATTAAAGGATGTTTGGAAAGATATGAGCCTAGGCTAACCAATATTTTGGTGACATCAGATTTTGATCCGCACTCGCCACTTATGCTGCGATTCAACATTGTTGCCACCGTGAATAGCGAAGCGCTCCACGAGAAAGTTCAACTTAGCTTGCTTTTAGACCAGAACCGCCAATATCGAGTGTTGTAAACCGCATGACGCAAGACAAGTATTTTCGAGAAGAGCTCGCGTTTTTAAAAGAGCAAGGTAAAGCCTTTACTGAACTGCACCCCCAGCTCGCACGCTTTTTACATGGTCGACATACAGACCCAGATGTAGAGCGTTTGTTGGAGGGATTTGCGTTTTTAACCGGCAAGCTGCGCGAAAAAGTTGATGATGATTTTCCTGAGCTGACTCACTCGATTATCAATATGCTCTGGCCTAACTATTTACGCCCAGTGCCGAGTATATGTATCGCGCAATTTAAGCCAGAAGGGAGTTTGAGCGAAAAGCAAGTTGTTGCTAAGGGGACGGAGCTTGACAGTAAGCCTGTTATGGAAACCCAGTGTCGCTTTCAAACTTGCCGAGAGGTTGAGTTGTACCCGCTGTATTGTTCTAACGTTCACGCTGAACACACACGTGAAGCGACGACAATTCAGCTGCAAATGACCTTAGACGGTGATATGTCGGTACGAGATGCCAACATCAACACGCTGCGTTTTTACATTGGTGGTGATAAATATAGCGCACAAATGATCTATTTGTGGCTGAGTCATCATCTCGAAAAACTCACGGTACACGTCGATGGCACTGAGTTCTCGCTACCAAGAGATGCGTTTTCATCGGTTGGATTTAATCCTGGCGATGGTCTATTGCCATATCCACAAAATGTGTATGACGGTTATCGTGTCCTACAGGAATATTTGTCATTTCCTGAAGCGTTTCATTTCTTTGATATTAGCGGCTTAGATAAGGCAATACCGAACAATGTCTACGGCCAGTTTACGGTGCAGTTACATTTGTCTAAAACGTTGCCATCAGATGTCAGAGTGAGATCAGAGAGCTTTCAGCTATATTGCACCCCCGTCATTAACTTGTTTGATCATGACGCAGACCCGATCGATCTCACCGGAAAGAGCACTGAATACAAAGTTATTCCATCAAGCGGTAAGCCAGCCCATTATGAAGTGTTCAGTATTGATAGTGTCACGGGTCGGCAAGACAAAGTCATTGATGGTAAACCGGTACGTGGTCAAAAGCGGGTTTATACCCCGTTTGAGAGCTTTCAACATGAAGTAGAGCGGGTGCGTAATCGAGAAACCCTTTATTACCGCTCACGGGTAAAAAACAGCATTCGCGGGGATGGTTTTGATTCTTTTATCTCGTTTATTCGCGGGGATGAGTCAGCATCCGTCGATGTCGATGAGGCGGTGTCAATTAAGCTGACCTGCACAAATCGTCAACTTCCATTGGACTTAGGTGTCGGAGATATTTGCTATCCAACGGACAGTTCACCGCCATTTGCAGAGTTCGAAAACATTACAATCCCAACGCAAGCATTGAGG
Organism: Salinivibrio sp. ML290; assembly: GCF_001995695.1. Lineage (NCBI taxonomy): Bacteria > Pseudomonadati > Pseudomonadota > Gammaproteobacteria > Vibrionales > Vibrionaceae > Salinivibrio > Salinivibrio sp. ML290. Next base: position 72,661 of record NZ_MUEY01000016.1, read on the forward strand.
CCTGTGCTGGATGGCAGCTTGCTATGGATGTTGATTTCTAATTTATCGTTGAATTACTTGTCGCTCCTGTCAAAAGACGCATTGAGCTGTGTATTAACCGCTTATGATTTTCGTGCGTTGGTGGATCGTCAAGCAGAGCGAGTGGGTAAGAAACGCCTAGACGCGATTGAAGATATTCAATCCAAGCCCATGGATAAGTTATTACGTGGCATGCCGGTTCGAGGTTTGCAGTCCACGATTTATCTCAATCAAGACGGCTTTGGCTCGGAAGGCGATTTATATTTATTTGGAACGGTGCTCAGCCACTTTTTCTCGTTGTACGCGAGTATTAATTCTTTTCATGAGCTTACCGTTATCAACACAACGAATAACGAGACCTATACATGGCAGACGAGAGTTGGGATGCAACCACTCATCTAGAGGAGTTGTCACCTAGTGTGGCTGATCTTGTTCAAGATGCGCGAGTGTATAGCTTCTTCCAACTTGTTGAGCTTTTACAAAAGCATAAAGGGTTGAACCCTGAGGAAGAAGAGTGGGAGCGCGAGTGTCAGCTGGTGTTTAGCGCTAATCCCAGTCTTGGATTTGCCGCGTCAGATATATCATCGCTTGATCAGGTTAACGATCACACGGTGATGTTAACGAACTTTTTAGGGCTAGCAGGTTCGCAATCACCATTGCCGGCATTTATTACCGAACAGCTCCTCCATGAAGAGCCTGGCGGTATTAAAAGACCATTTTTGGACTTTTTTAATAATCGGCTAATCGCGTTGGTATACCGGATCTGGCGTAAATATCGTTATTACGTGAGGTTTCAGCCAGGTGCAGAAGATCAGTTCTCTGCGCAGCTCTTCGCGCTTGTTGGGTTAGGAGATCCCCAGTTAAGGGGTGAGACCCCAATCAACTGGTGCAAAATGTTGGCCTATGCCGGCACGCTAGCGGGGAGAAGTCGTTCGCCAACTGTGGTTTCCGGCATCATTGCGCATTGTTTTGACCTTGAACAGGTTGAAATCCGCCAATGGGTGACTCGCAAAGTGAAAATAGCCAAGGAGCAGCAAATGTCTCTTGGATGCATGAACGGGCGCTTGGGCGAGGACACCGTGATTGGCGAGTCGGTCTTTGATTGCAATGGCAAGTTTGTTATTTGCATCAAAAACCTGACCCGAGAGCGCTTTAACGACTTTCTGCCTGTGGGTAAAGAGTATCAGCCACTGTGCAAATTAGTTGAGTTCATTTTACGTGAGCAAATGGCGTTCGACATAGAGCTGTCGATGACAGACGAAGAAACGCCCGCGCTTCAATTAGGAAAACAGGTTGCGCTGGGATGGACGTCTTTCCTTGGGAAAGACTTGCAAGACAAGCGCGTACTCATTCAGGTAAGGCAATAAACATGGTCTCTCAACATCAAAACGGCATAACACTCGTGGTCGCGAACGCGCAAACCCTAGAGTCTGGGTTGTCGGCACAGATTCGCTTTGTTGAGACGGGTGGCACCATTGGATCGTCTGCAATGGCGAGCTGGCGATTGAAAGATCGAATGGCGCGTGTTCATGACGTGCATTGTGAAATCTTGGTGGTTGATGGCGCTTTTTGTGTCCGTGATGAGTGTGGACAAACGTTTGTTAACGGAACAGAGATGCCGTTAGGAAAAGGGCAGCTTGCACGATTGGCACACAAAGATGAAATGCAAATTGGCCCTTACCAAGTGCGTGTGCTGACGGGCGAAGAGGGTGACGTTGATACGGGTCATATTGATACGCTTTTTGACAGCAATCATACCGATTTACTGGCTCACGCCAATGAACCCGTTGATGTAGAACCCGAGCTAGAGGATGCCTCTGCGCCTATTGATCCCCTCGTGGAGCTAGAAGCGAAGTCATCCTCTCAGGGAGCAAATTGGTTGCTGGATGATGGCCCATCAGCGCAAGACACAGAGACAGATAGCCTCGTCTCGAAAAAAAACCTAGTCGAAAAACGACCTTCTTTTACACCGCAAGCGGATAGCGAAGATGTGATGTCGGCCTCGGTGAGGTTAAAACGTATTTTTGGGTTCGGCCAAAAAAAGCAACGCGATAGTCGTTATCACTCAGACGAGACAGTACAGAGTGCGCCTCGAGTTGAAACGACACCACAGACTCCATCGAAATTGACAGACAGTGAGACGAAGCCAATGGATGAAAAAGAATTAGGACTTCTCGAACAAGAAGTGGCGAAAAGTTTGAATAATGAAGCACCCTCTTCACGAGAAGAAGGTGGGCATGGTCAGCATTTATTGACCGGGCCCATGTTGGAAGGGCTGGGAGTGCGTGTCACCAATGAACAAGACGTTCAACGTATGCACTTCCTCTCTCAGGAGATGGGGCAGTCTTTGCAAGCGTGCTTAAAAGGACTACTTGCACTGCACGAGCAAGCGGCAGAAGGGCGTTTTGGTACCATGAACCGCAACTTGCAACCGATTGAAGATAACCCGTTACGCTTAGGGCTTTCATACGAGGAAACGGTTCGCACCATGTATGACGCGGATAAAAGCCTCGTTCATCTGTCTGCACCGGCAGCGATTGCTGAAAGTCTGAAAAACGTCAGAGATCATAATGAAGCGACTCAAGATGCGATTGCGGAAGCACTAGACCAAATCTTGAACGCTTTTTCACCGGACGTGCTATTACGCCGCTTTCAACACTGCCGACGTAATACCGATGCACATGAGGAAGGTGAGTCTGCGTGGGCGTGGGAAATGTATTGCAATTACTACAAAGAGTTAACGTCTAACCGTCAGCAAGGTTTCTCCAAGCTGTTTTGGGAAATTTTCGAGCAGGTATACGACAAGCGTATTCGTGAAAAACAGCTGGAGGGCTAATTATGTTTAAGAAGTTCAGCATTGTGTGCGCGTTTTTGTTATTAACCGCGTGTAGTTCTTCAGAAGAATATAAACCTGAAGAACAACCGACGACGGTCACGTTTAGCCTTGTCAGTGACGAAGGTGTAAACCCGAATATTGCGGGGGACCCGGCATCGATCGAGGTACAAGTGTTCGAGTTGGAAGATGATTCCATGTTCATGTCGGCTGGGTTCGATCAGCTCCGCGCTGATTATGAAGATGCGCTCAGTAGTAACTTTATAAATAACTACGACTATGTGCTCACACCGGGCCAGTTTAAATTCGTTAACGCGTTCGAGATTGATGAAGATACCAATTATATCGGTGTGATGGCGCATTTTTCAGAGCCGAACCTGGGTGAATGGAAAAAAGCCGTCAAGGTATTGAATAAAGGCCGGGAATATCACTTGCTCATGTTATTCCAAGATTATGACGTGAAGTTAGAAAAGGTTGAGTAAAGTTAATGTTTGCACGTAATCGGGTGATATGGAGCGAAGGGCTCTTTATTAAGCCACAGCATTTTCAGCAGCATCAGCGGTACAGTGAGTACTTATTGGAGGAGCGACTGACTTCGGTAAGCAAGTACTTATATGGTATTTCTGAGCTATCACTGAATCCAGAGTATTTAGCGTTTGGTCGTATTGCGATAGAACGCGCCGTGGGTGTGATGCCAGACGGCACAACCTTTCGCATTCCACAAGAAGATGTGATGCCTGATGCACTTGAAATCGAAGATGGCTCGCTTTCTAACCAACTGGTTTACCTCGCGATTCCGTTGCGCAGTGAATCGATAATGGAAGTGAACTGGCCAGAAGAAAAAGGTTCAGGTCGCTATGAAAGTCGTCGTATTGATGTGCGTGATGTGCAAAGTATTCAGGGCGATACGACCACGTTAGATGTGTCACCAGTGCACTTGCAGTTGATGCTGGAGAAAGAAGATCGCAGCGCTTATGCGGCGATCCCTATCGCGCGTATTTCTGAAAAGCGTCCCGACGGCAGTGTGGTTCTGGATCAAGACTTTATTCCTTGTCATTTCAATGTGGCGGGCAATGCAACACTGCACCGCTTTATCAACGAAATGGCCGGATTGATGCAGGAACGCGCCAAAAACATCGCTCAACGTATTAGCTCCCCTTCTCAAGGCGGTGTCGCGGATGTATCAGACTTTATGTTAYTGCACTCGCTAAACCGCCTTTATCCGCAAATGAAACACCTTGCATCGTTAGGCAGCTTGCACCCTGAACGCCTGTATGAGTGTTTATCGTCAATTTGTGGAGAATTGGCAACCTTTACCGATGAAAGCCGATTAGCGCCTGCCATGCCTGCTTATAACCATGATATGCCGGGTGACGCGTTCTGGCCGGTTATTCGCTTCTTGCGTCAAAGTCTCAGCGTGGTGTTGGAGCCGCGTGCAGTCTCCATTCAGCTGGACAAACGCAATTACGGGCTTATGGTTGCGCCGATTCAAGATCCGCAACTTATGGAATCTGCGGAGTTCATTGTGGCGGTGAAAGCGCGGATGCCACTCGACGAGCTACGACGCTTATTTACTCAGCAAACCAAGGTGTCTTCTGTTGAGAAAATCCGTGAGCTGATCTCTTTACAACTCCCTGGTATCCCACTGATCCCGCTGCCTGTTGCACCACGCCAACTGCCATATCACGCGGGTTACACCTATTACCAGTTGGATAAAGAAAGTGCGGCTTGGTCGATGCTGGCAAACTCCAGTGGCTTTGCATTCCACGTCGCGGCGGCGTTTGAAGACCTTGACATTCAATTCTGGGCAATAAGAGATTGATTATGGCTGCGACTGACGAAAGTGTGTTTAACGATCTTCTTTTTGATGACGTTGAGAAAATTAATCACGACCAAGATTACTGGTTTCAGCTACGTGGGCATAACCCCAATGCGCTGGTGGATGCAGCAACGCCTCTGTTTGGCCTTGCTCTGCGTGTTCGTTCACTTTCAAGCTGTGAGAATATTGAACAAATCTACCACCAGACCATTGAAGAAATAAAAGCGATTGAAATCGAGCTTTCCGAACAAGGGTATGAGCATGCCGTATTGATGGCATATCGCTATATCTTGTGCACATTCCTCGACGAAGCTGTGATGGGGACGGCATGGGGTGCTTCCACTTGTTGGGCTGAACACTCGATGCTTTCGCGTTTTCACAATGAAACATGGGGGGGGGAGAAAGTATTTACCATTTTAGGTCGCTTGGAAAGTGAACCAGATAGGTACCGACCACTGTTGGTTTTTATTTATCACTGCTTGTGTTTGGGCTTTGAGGGTAAGTACCGCGTCATTGACGGTGGAAGTGCTCAACGCGAGAAAGTGATTAAAAGACTGCACGATCAATTGCTAGGTGATGAAAGGCAGCCGAAGCAATTAGGTGAGGCGAGTGATCATGTTGTGAGCACTCGTTATACGCTGAGCCGACAAATGCCGCTTTGGTCTGTATTTGTGGGATTTATCGTCCTTTGGGCCGGTATTTTTGCTGGTTACTCATACTTTCTCCACGAGAAATCTGAAAACGTGCTCAACCAACTGAATCAGTTGTTGTAAGCCAAATAATATTACATTGATTAGAACTAGGTGTCCCCGTGATTCGAATTGAATTATCTACGCTTATCTCGAAGCTGAATGAGCAAAGTAAGCTGGCGCTAGAACAAGCGGCTTCTCTGTGTATTGAGCGTCATCATCCTGAAGTGTTGGTTGAGCATTTTATTGAAGTATTGCTCGACAACCCCCTGTCTGACGTTCGACTTATTGCCAAGCAAGCCAATATTGATACTGACCAGTTAAAGCAAGCGCTGGCGGGTAATTATGAGCGTGATACCACACTTGACACTTACCCTGCGTTTTCGCCGCTATTGGTTGAAGTCCTTCAAGAAGCGTGGTTGCTATCAACCACAGAGCTAAACCAATCAGAATTGCGGTCGGGAAGCGTCTTTTTTGCGGTGTTGAATCGTGTCGATCGCTATTTGTCGCGTTCGGCATCCAAGTTATTAGCGAGCATTAATCGTGAGAGCCTAAAAACGCACTTTGACGCCATTGTCGCGGATTCTGCTGAAACCGCTGTGGAAAGTGGTAATAAAAAAGGATCAAAAGCGCCATCGATGGAAGGAAGCGAGTCACCGCTTTACAAGTATTGCTCAAATATTACCGCGCAAGCTAAAAATGGCGAACTTGATCCTGTGCTTTGTCGAGAAGAAGAGCTCAACCTGATGGTTGATATTCTTTGTCGCCGCCGTAAAAACAACCCGATCGTGGTTGGTGACGCTGGGGTAGGTAAAAGCGCAATGGTTGAAGGACTGGCTCTTCGTATTGCCGCTGGCAATGTGCCTGACCGTTTGCAAAACGTTGAGCTTTTCTGTCTGGATTTAGGTTTGCTGCAAGCCGGTGCATCGGTTAAGGGCGAATTTGAGAAGCGCTTGAAGGGCGTTATTGATGGGATAAAAAGTGCTCCCAACCCTATCATTTTGTTTATCGATGAAGCGCATACACTTATTGGATCCGGCAACCAAGAGGGTGGTAGTGATGCCGCCAACTTGCTCAAGCCAGCCTTAGCGCGTGGTGAGTTAAGTACCATTGCCGCAACGACTTGGAAAGAATACAAAAAATATTTCGAAAAAGATCCAGCGCTGACTCGCCGTTTTCAATTGGTGAAGCTTGAGGAGCCATCTGTTGATCAGGCCGTTGATATCATGCGAGGGCTTGGCAGTGTGTACGAAAAAGCGCACGGTGTGTTGATTGCTGATGATGCGCTCAAAGCGGCTGCCGAGCTGTCTGCACGGTATTTGTCTGGACGTCAGCTACCTGATAAAGCGATTGACGTGCTCGACACCGCTTGTGCGCGTATCGCGATTAATCTGACGACGCCTCCTAAGCGTCTAGCGCTATTGGAGACACTTTGCCATCAGCGTCAACAAGAAATCGAGATGTTGAAGCGCGCACAATTTATTGGTCAACCTGTCGATCAGGTTCGCTTAGACGAATTAGAAACTCAAGAGCAAGCGGACGAAGCCGAGAAGCATGCACTGCAAGCACGCTGGGACGAGCAGCGTTTATTGGTTGAGGAAATCATTGATCTACGCGCGACATTGTTAACCCCGCCACTGTCAGCTGAGCTCAATGAAGGGCAAGGTGATGAAGTGTCACAAGAGCAAGACCGTGACGCGTTAGCAAAGACATTGGCAGACAAATACGATGCATTGAACGCTATTCCGCATGATCAGCGCTTGATGCACCCTCACGTCGACGCCGAACAGGTGGCAGAAGTTATCTCGGATTGGACGGGTGTGCCTATCGATCAAATGAACAGCGATGAGCTCTACAAAATCACAAACCTGACAACGCTGCTGGGTCAGGCGATTAAAGGGCAAGATATCGCGATAGAGCGTGTACATCGTCATTTGCTAACCGCACGTGCTGATTTGAGACGATCTGGACGCCCCAAAGGCGCATTTCTACTCGTGGGCCCAAGCGGTGTGGGCAAGACAGAGACAGTGGTTCAATTGGCTCAACAGCTGTATGGCGGTAAACAATTCTTAACCACCATCAATATGTCCGAGTATCAAGAAAAACACACCGTCTCTCGACTAATTGGTTCGCCCCCAGGGTATGTCGGATACGGTGAAGGTGGTGTCTTGACAGAGGCCATTCGCAAAATGCCGTATTCAGTGGTCTTGCTGGATGAAGTGGAAAAAGCTCACCCAGAAGTGCTGAACATCTTCTATCAAGCGTTTGATAAAGGTGAGCTGGCCGATGGCGAAGGCCGCATGATCGACTGCCAAAACACCGTGTTCTTCCTAACGTCGAACCTAGGCTATCAAACTATCGTCGACCATGCGCATCAACCGGATGCGATCGATGATGCTTTGTATCCAGAGCTTGCTGCATTCTTCAAACCAGCGTTGCTCGCGCGGATGGAAGTGGTGCCTTATGTGCCGCTTGAGCGAGACGTATTGGCAGAAATTGTTCGTGGGAAGCTCACGCACTTGGAAAACACCTTTTCGCAACGCTATGGCGCGACGGTGGACGTTGACGATAGCCTGATTGAAGAGATCTTAAAACGGGCCACGCGTAGTGAGAATGGCGCCCGTATGCTTGAGGCGATTATCGAAGGGCAGTTGTTGCCGCCTGTGTCTCTTGAGCTATTGAACAAGCTGGCAGACAAAGCAGAGATCACGCACGTGCGTTTATTTGCCGAAGAGGGCGAATTTAAAGGCGAGGTAGAGTAAGAATGCGTAACTGGCTAGCTTATGTTACTGACCTTGCTCGGGAAAGGCGAACAGCTGATTTACAGGATCGCTTTATCCAAGTGTTGGTCAAGGAGCTCAAGCTGCGCAAGGGAATGTTGCTGGTTCCTAGTTGCGATGGCAGACAACTCGTCTGCCATGCCAGCGGGGAATCTTGGTCTGTTACAGATTTTGATACCCCATTTGCTCACGTTTTACAAAATGCGGCACCAAAGCACCTCGAGGCGGAAGAGATTGTTTTTTGGCAATCTAATCGTGCTTTCCGTCAGGCGATTGGTGAGCTTGGCTTTTTTGAAGCTGTATCCATCCGGCCGCTGATCCGCCATGACAAAAATGTAAAGCTGCTACTTTGCTTGGTTGGTGACAGCCAAGCATTGTCTGCGCTTTGGCATGATGAGGCCTTTTTACAGGTAGTCGATGTTTTCCAACACCAGTGGTCATTGCTGAGTGACATGGAAGGAGAAGAGAGCAATCGTCGCGCCTTAAAAGCATCGCTGACGGATATCGAAAAACAAACGCGTCAACAAGAGCGAGCGGCCAGTCTGGCCTCGACGCTAATCGGTGATAGCGGATTGATGGTTCGCCTGCGTGAACAGATTGCTAATGCCGCGTCATCGCAACTTTCGGTATTGGTGCAAGGTGAAACGGGCAGCGGTAAAGAGTTAGTTGCGCGAGCAGTCCATGATTTGTCTCCTCGTCAGCATCAGCCTTTTGTGCCTATAAACTGCGCAGCCATTCCAGAGCACCTGCTTGAGAGTGAGCTGTTCGGTTATGAAAAAGGCGCTTTTTCTGGGGCCGTGGGTGACAAAGAGGGATTAATTGCACAAGCGAACGGCGGCACGCTATTTCTGGATGAAATCGGCGATATGCCTTTAAGTTTACAAGCTAAGTTACTTCGCGTACTCGAACTGGGCGCATTTCGTCCAGTCGGTGGGCATCAAGAACGTCAATCAGATTTTCGTCTGGTCTCAGCGACGCATGTGCAATTACTCGACAAAGTTAAGGCGGGAACATTTCGCCAAGATCTTTACTATCGATTGCTTCAATACCCCATTCATGTGCCTGCATTGGCGAAACGTAAAGAGGACGTGCGCCAACTGAGTCACCATTTTATTACGCGATTTAATCAACAACATGGCACGAGCATTGGAGAGTTGCAGCCTCAAACACTTGATATGCTGCTGCATTACTCTTTTCCTGGGAATGTCAGAGAGTTAAAGCACCTTGTTGAATACGCCTGTGCGCAAACACCGGATGGTGAATCCATCGATAGAGCGGCGTTTAGTGGACGAGTGGGGGGAGCCCCTGCTCCAGCACGCGAGAGTATATCGTCCGCTGCGTTTGAGAATGGGATGTCGAATGTAAGCAGCGTATTAAACATTGATGCGGCGTCTATCGCTGATCTCAAACAAGCCTTGCTGGATTTTGAACAATGTATTATTTCGGATCGGCTATCCATGTTCGATGGCGATAAGAGTAAAGCTGCCGAGAGTTTGGGTATTCCTCATCGAACCCTAACTTATAAGTGCCGAAAACTAGGGATAAAAGCCCCATGAATAAGCAAAACTATTGTCTACTAGCCGGGGTCATGTTGGTGTCAGTGATGGCCTCGTCCACGGTGATAGGTGCCCCTATTTCTGCTCAACAACAAGTTGAGCAAGCTAAACAATGCCGCGCGGTAACGTCACGACTCGATCGTCTTGCATGCTTTGATCGTGTATTTAATACCCAAGTGGCGCCGGCCGAACCAACAGACAATCAATCTCAAAAGCCGTTGCAATGGCGACGTGCGATGACAGCCGCACAAGAAAGCGCTCCCCAGTCTTGGTCGTTGACCGAGAAGGGCGAGGGCCGAGGCAGCAGCGCGTGGATTACATTGCGGGCAAGTAATCTTTCGACTGGTTTCCGAGGCAGTGAACAGCCGCTGTTAATGCTTAGCTGTATCGATAATTTAAGTCGTGTTGAACTGATGCTTCCCGAGCCGATTGAGGATGGGCGAATGAAGTTGACTTTCCCAAATGGCCAGACGCAATACTGGCGTAACGATGATTTAGGGGTCGTGCTTTCCTCGTCGCGGGGGTTGCCTGCGATTCGGTTAATGAARGCATTGGCCAGAGAAGATCGCTTAACCATTCGTTCAAACTCCCAATACGTTGATGGTTTAACTTTTGATACCCAGCCGTTACCTGAGACGCTGGGTGCGCTTCGTTCTCGTTGTGGTTGGTAAACATGGAATTGAAAGACTATAAACGCTGTATTTCGCAACCAATCTCCGAGAACAGCGCCGTGGGCGAGCGGTTAGTGGACGATCCATTGTTTGATTTTGTTGAAGATCAAATGATGAAGGTTGGCTCGCTGTCCCATGCCGATGTGCAATGGGATGAGGTAGAGCACAGCGTCGTAAAACTGTTAGCGGAAAAGAGTAAAGACATTAAGTTGTTGACCTACTTGCTTCAGTGCCTGCATAACCAAGCCTCGCCAGCGCGTTTTATTCTCGCGTTTGAGGTGATGGCCAGCTTCATGACCCAGTATTGGGAAGACAGCTTCCCCGCCCCTGGCAAACGCGGCAATCTACCGCGTCGTAAGTTCTTTAGCCAAATGGCACAACGTTTTTCTATCGCGGTAGACAAAACCGACTTTGGTCAGTTTGATGCACAAGACAGAGAGGCGCTTAACCAAGCGGTGGAAGAATGGGAAAAGGCGATTGAAGGAAAAGCGCTCGCGAATGATGTCGTAAGCAGCGTCGTCAACAGTATTCGCGCCGAATTGCGCAAAGCGGAAGAGCATCAGCGCGCGAACCAGGCAGCTAAAGAAACACCAACGTCCTCATCGCGCACGGCCACCACCACATCCACCAGTAGCGCTGGCTTAGATGTTGATCACTCCAGTGAAAAGGCAACCAAGCAAACGTTACTTAAAATTGCTTCATTTTTGGCTGAGCAAGAAGACGGTGTGCCTTTGGCGATACGACTTCGACGCTATGCGGTCTGGTACAGCATTACCGCCTTACCCGATCATAAAACCGGGGGAGAAACGCAACTCCGTGGTATGCAGCAAGACCGAGTCAAAGATTATCAAGATAAGATGCGTCACCCTGATCTCGCGCTGTGGCGTCAGGTTGAACAAAGTCTCACCATGGCACCTTATTGGTTTGAAGGTCACCTGATGAGCTACACCATTGCGCAGAAGCTCGGCCACGCTAACTGGTGTGAGGCGATTCAATCGGAGGTCAGTCAATTTCTCGAGCGTCTTCCCGGACTGAAAGACTTACAGTTCAAAGGGGGAGAGCCGTTTGTATCGGATGCAGTTAAAGATTGGCTTGCCAGTGGAACTGGCGGTCAAGCGGCTGGCAAAGCGGTTGGCGGTGACTGGCAAGAGAAGAAAAAGGAAGCGCTATCGCTCGCCAAAGAAGGTGGGATAGCCGTGGCGTTATCCATGCTCAATGATGGATTACAAGCGGCCAGAGAGCCTCGCGACCATTTTTATTGGCGGATGATCTCGGCGGATTTGCTGCAAGCGAACCAACTGAACAGCATGGCTCAGGAGCAGTATCAAACGCTACACCAAGAAATCAAAACCATGAGCGTCACCGACTGGGAACCCAGCTTGGTTGAACAACTTGAACGCAATACAACGTCAGAGTGATTAAGGGCGAAAATTCATGTGGAAAAACATTTTTAAAATAGCGAAAAAGCTCAAGCCTGGCATGGTCGCAGCGTTTCCTATTTTATTGGCAGCGATTTTTATACTCGTTAATGTCGCCATTTGGTGGGCTGGCCCTTGGTTAACCATTGGAGAACAAAAGCCACTGGCCTCGGTGACAGCGCGTGCAATATGTAGTGGTTTTATTACCCTAGGCGCACTGGCAATTTGGGGTGTGTGGCAATGGCGTAAGTTGCAAAGTATTCAAGCGGAGCAAGCGCACACCGAACGACTTCGAGATGATCCGGTTCAAGTCTACGAAGAGCGCCAAGAGAAAGAACTAAACCAGGTTGTTGCCAACATGAAGCAAAACCTGAACAAGCGTAATCACCTTTATGCGTTACCTTGGTATTTGGTGCTCGGGCTTGAAAATGCGGGTAAGACCAGCCTGATTAATCGTTCTGGACAAAACTTTGTCTTTTCGTCTGTGATGCGCGCATCCGGGAAAAAAAGCGAAAACCCTTTTTCCTTTGATTGGTGGATAGGGGATGAGTCTGTCCTTATCGACCCTGATGGTGAATTGCTCACGCAAGGCAATAAAGATGAAAACAATGATGGTGAGCTGGAGCGTCGTCTTTGGTCTCACTTCGTTAAATGGTTGGAGCAGACCCGCAGTCGCCGTCCGCTAAATGGTATTGTATTGACCCTTGATGCTTCGCATCTCGCGACGGCGACAGCGTCAGAACGTAAAGCATACGCCAATTTACTGCGCGCTCGGTTGCGTGAGTTAATGGAGACCCTCTCGACGCGCTTGCCTGTTTACATTGCGCTAACCAAGCTTGATTTGCTCTATGGGTTTGAACCCTTTTTTAAGCACTATTCAAAGCAGCAACGCGACGAAGTGCTTGGCTTTACTTTTTCGCTAAACTCGGTTGATGATCTTGATTCTTGGCTTAAAGAATTTGATGAAGACTACTCTGCCTTCATTGAGCGGATTAATGCCATTGTTCCTCACGCATTAGCTGCCCCGCTGGATTTTGAAGATCGTAAAGCAATTTACAGCTTTTCACGCCAAGTGGCAGGGCTGAAAGACATTCTAGCGACCTTCTTTAATGAAGCCTTAGCCAGTGATCAGTTCTCGACCTCTGCTTTAGTTAGGGGCGCATACTTTACCTCTGTGTATCAACAGGGCGTGCCGACCAACGCGTTTGATGATGCCGCTTCTCGTCGTTATGGATTGTCACACGCGGTCAATCACGCGCAGAAGTCGAAAAATTCGACGGTGTATTTTACCCAAAAACTGTTCAGCAACATCATCTACCCGGAGGCGGGGCTCGCATCGGATAACTTCCGTGTCGCCAAGCATAAGCGCCGCCTGATGGGGATGTCGGTATTGGCGTGCTCGATTGCCACTGTGCTACTGGTGGGGACTTGGCACCGTTATTACTTGGCCAACGTCGCACATGCTGATGCGGTATTGACCAAGGTTGACCAATATAAAACACAGTTCCCTAGTAATGCCGATGGCGCATCCCAGCGTGAGGTATTGAAGCCGCTTAATCAGATCCGCCAAGCCACGTTAGAATTTGGCTTTTTCCGTGAAAAGCCCAAATACATATCTGACTTTGGTCTTTATCAGGGGCATGTGATTGGTCCTAAAGTCGAGCAAACTTACCTCAACTTGCTGAAGAGCCGTTTCTTGCCGTTATTAATGGCAGATACCGTGGTAGATTTGAATCAGGCTACGACGGATCAAGAACAGTGGGTGGCTTTGCGAGTCTATCGCATGATGGTTGATAAAAGTGGTCGCTATCATGATTACGTAATGGACTATTTCAGCCAGCAGTGGCAGCGTGAGTTCGCAGGGCAAAAGGTCATTCAAGAACGTCTACTGGGTCACCTGGATTACGCCATGCGACACACTGACCTGACCGCAGCACGCCGTCAAGGTGATGAGGTGGCAGAGCGTGTGATGCGCCCTTACGACATGACCATTGCCCGTGCTCAAGCAGATCTTCGCACCATGCCGACCGATCAGCGTGTATATCGTAACTTGAAGCTGGATGCCGAGACGGTATTGGGCGCGCCAATGAACTTACGTAATGCTGTTGGGCCGGTATTTGATGTGGTGTTTGAAGAAAGGGAAGTGGACAGTGACAACCTGTACATTCCGCAAATGCTCACTAAAAAAGGCTTCGAAGATTACTTTGTGCCCAAGCTGCAATCTGTCTCTGATTTGGCCCTCATTGATAGTTGGGTACTGGGTGAAGCAGAAACGGCAGAGTTCAGCAAAGCCGACAAGAAGGCATTGCGCAATAAAATTCGCGAGCTCTATGTCGCTGACTATATTAACAGCTGGCGGATGGCTCTCAATGAAATTGATGTTAAATTCTTTAGTGATATCAATGATGCGGTGTCGGTACTGGATAATTTCACCGGCCATGTGGGGCCGCTACAACGTTTGTTACGCACGTTGGAGACCAACACGCAGCTCGCGTCTGGTTTGGGGCTAGATGAAGAAGCGCAAGATGCCATTGCAGAAAACCCYAAATACAAGGTGGCATCACAAATTCAAGCGCCATTTGCTGACTTAAACAGCTTGCTAAAAGCGGTGAATGATAAACCTGCTTACTTGAGTGAAGTTCTCGCGTCGGTTCAAGAACTGAAGAGTTACTTGAAGTCGATTCAAGATGCACAGGATGTTGGCACTGCTGCGCTCGATGCCACCAAAGCCCGTGTGAAACTGGTTAACACAGACCCCATTTATACGCTTAAGCGTATCGCCACAGGTTTGCCTGAGCCACTTGATGGCATGGTGGATAAGCTAGCAGACGAGAGCTGGCATGTTGTTAAACAAGCTGCGATCAAGCACTTGGAAGTCCGTTGGTATCAAGATGTTTATCGTCCATACCAGCAAAAGTTAGCCAATCGCTATCCGTTTAACCCTAAGGCGAGTAAAGATGCCTCGTTGACGGACTTTGAGCGTTTCTTTGCGCCGGGTGGCACGCTTGATAACTTCTACAACACGCAACTGAAAATGTTTATTGATGAAAACATTTCAGTGGGAGACAAAGGCGTGGATGGCTCCCTGATCCGCCGTGATTTGTTGGCTCAGATCCGCCAAGCGCAAAAAATCCGTGAAGCCTTCTTTAATCGCAAAGGGATTTTGGATGTGAGCTTCTCGGTTGAGCCGTTACGTTTGAGCAGTAATAAACGTCGCAGTGTCCTGAATGTTGATGGGCAGTATGTTACCTATAGTCATGGACCGAGAAACAGCATTGAGCTTATCTGGCCAAATACATTACGCGACTCAGCAACATCAAAACTGACGCTGGTTCCGACAAAAACCAACTTGTCGCCGCGTAGTGTGGTCATTCGAGGACCATGGGCGCTGTTCCGCTTACTGGATAGAGGGGCTGTTGTCTCCGCAAGTACTACGTCCGTTGACTATCAGTTTAATGTCGACGGGGGTGGGATGATCTATCGAGTGAATGCCCAAGCGGCCACTAACCCGTTTACTCAGCGCTTGTTCAAGTCGTTCAAGCTCTCCCGCAATCTCTACTAACTGATCATGGGGCGAGTGCACTCGCCCCTGCTTTATCAGGAATGCTAAGCCATGTCTTTTATTCTCTCTATTGATAACCAGCCGTTTCGTGTTATCCAAGATGTTCAACCATTGCGTGATGACGAGCGTTATCAAGCAATTAGAGACCAAATCAACAAACGCCACTCGCCACTATCTGGGGGGACCGACTGGCAATTTGTAAAAGATAACTGTCAAGCACTCGCCAGTGAGCAAGGCATTGATTTACTACTCAGTGGTTACTATGCCGTCGCGGCGTTAAAGGTTGGCGGTTTGGCAGGATTTGCAAATGGGCTGGAGCTGATCCTTGCTTGTTTGAATAACGAAGAAGCGGTCTCTGAAAAACGTGCCCGGGCGCGTAAAGAGGCGCTGGAGTGGGTAAATGCTCGCGTACTGGGCGAGCTTAATCAGATAAAGCCAGATCAACAAGCATTGCGCGATTTGTATCGTTGCGAACGGCTTTGTGATGCCCTTTACCATGTTTTGGCCCAGCAGCAACCCAGTTACACGGTCGATTATGAAGGGTTGGCCTATGTATTGTTTGAGCATATTGACCGTATAGAAACGCGTTTTCATAGCGCGATAAAGCAACAGCAGAAAAACGAGAGCCTTAATCCGACGATCACGGTTAAAAAAAGCCGACTGCGCAGTTTATTGGCAGGAATTGCAGGTGCCGGCCTAGTGGTGACCGCCTGGCTGGCCTACCCACATATTCCCTATTTTCAAACCCCGTATAAAGTGGAGACGCCACAGCCTTCCCTTAACAATACGCAAGCGCTGAGTGTGTTCTCCGAGCAGCATTCGCCGTTAACCCTATCGCGGTGGGAGCCACAATTTATTCCTTTATACACGGACGCGGTCGAGCAGGAGATGGCGCAATCGGTTGAAGCGGCGAAAACCTCTGCCAAACAACACCTCAATGCGTTAACCACCTTGTACGGTGATAACGAGAAAACGGCCTCATTAGTAGCAACTTACCAAGCTGAGCGTGCTGAAGCATTGGAAAGTACAGCAAAATACATCGATAAGTTTCGCGCGGTTCGAACCAAGATGGCGAATATCGCGTTGCTGGCAGAGCAAAATCGCTGGTGGGCATTACAGAAGCAGACACGCTCACTGGAGAGTTTTGCTATCGGACTGTCTCCTATCTATGGTCGCGCGGATTATGTCACAACCTTGGTTGAACAGGGTGAGATAGACAAAGCGAACCAAGAGCTGTCGGTGCTTACTGAACGCCTGAATCACTTGAGCTGGAAAGTGTCTCAGCTGCAGGAGGTGATTAAAGAAAACCAGAGTAAAGCGGTGCAAAGGCGTCAGTAATGCTAAGCAACTTTTTGCTTGGCTTGGCAAGAAGTTGCTTGGTACGTGCAAAAAATTGGTCAGCCATATTCTAACGTGTTGATTTGTAATGGTAAAAAACTTGGCATGTATTTCGCAAGATAAGATAGCGAACAGACACACCGCCACGGTGGCGATGTGTCTTCCATAACATACAAAGGAGCGATTATGCCAACGCCATGTTATATCTCGATTGAAGGTGAAACTCAGGGTTTGATTACTGCCGGTGCCTGCACCGCCGATTCTATCGGTGATGCGTTTGTGGAAGGGCACGAAGACGAGATGCTGGTACAACAGTTCAACCACAATGTGACCGTGCCGACGGACCCACAGTCAGGTCAGCCTTCTGGCCAACGTGTGCACAAGCCTTTCCAATTTACCGTTGCGCTCAACAAAGCGGTGCCATTGCTTTATAACGCACTGGCGTCAGGTGAGAAGATGTCAACGGTCGAGCTGAAGTGGTACCGCACCTCGATTGAAGGCAAACAAGAAAACTTCTTTACCACCAAACTGGAAAGTGCCTCGATTGTGGACATTCACTGCGAGATGCCCCATTGCCAAGACCCGGCGAAGTCAGACTTCACCCAGAAYCTGACGGTGTCGATGTCTTACCGCAAAGTGACCTGGGACCACGTCAATGCAGGCACCTCAGGCTCAGACGACTGGCGCAAGCCTATCGAAGCCTAATCCTTCATGGCGACATGAAGACACAAACAGCCTGCCTTTACGGGCGGGCTGTGGTGCGTTGAGCCAGACGGCAGGGTCTGGCTGAACGTATCAGGGTAAACAAGCAGGGCGAAGGATACACAGATGGCGACATTGCAAATAGCGTTAACCGTGGCGGGGCTAGACCCGCAACCGTTCGTGGTGGTGGACTACCAAGGGGACGAGTGCCTCTCTCACCAAGCYGGYCTGAATGGCAATCCAGTGTATGGGTTCCAGTATGAGGTGGCACTGGCCAGCCGCCATACCGACATCACGCCAGAGCAAGTGGTCGACAAGCCGGTGCAGCTGACGCTGTGGCGCAACGGTGAGCTGGTCAAACGGGTGCAGGGCATCGCCAGTGCCTTTAGTCAAGGTGACATTGGTCATCACTTTACCCGCTACCGCTTAACCCTGGTGCCTGCTTTATATCGCCTGTCGCTTCGCCAAAACAGTCGCACCTTCCAGCACCAAACCGTGCCGACTATTCTAGACACCCTGCTCACGGAAATGGGGGTGACGGAGGTTAGCTTCTCGCTAACCCGTGACTATGCCGAACGTGAATACTGTGTCCAGCATCGAGAAAGCGACCTAGCCTTCTTCCACCGCTTAGCGGCAGAAGAAGGCTTGGTGTATCACCATGAGCACGATGCTACGAAATGGGGGTGACGGAGGTTAGCTTCTCGCTAACCCGTGACTATGCCGAACGTGAATACTGTGTCCAGCATCGAGAAAGCGACCTAGCCTTCTTCCACCGCTTAGCGGCAGAAGAAGGCTTGGTGTATCACCATGAGCACGATGCTACGACCCACACCCTGATAATAACCGATGCGCCCGACAGCTTGCCCCAGCTTGAGTGCCCGGTGCCCTATAATGCCGTCAGTGGCGGTCGCACTGACACGCCGTATATCTATGGCCTCACACGCCACACGGCGGCCCGCCCTAGCCACACGGCGTTAAAGGACTACAGCTTTAAAAAGCCCCGTTATAGTTTTCAACAAGCGGCGCAAGCCGATGGCATTGATTACCAGCGCACCGACAGCTACGAGCACTTTGACTTCCCGGGCCGCTTTAAAGACGACGCCACTGGACAGGCGTTTAACCAAACCCGCCTCGAGTACTTACGCCGTGAGGCCGAGCATGCCAACGGCCAAAGCAATGAGCCGGCATTAAGAGCGGGCTATCGCTTTACCATCAGCGACCATCTGGATGAAAGTGTCAACCAAGCGTGGCAAGTGGTGCGAGTGCACCACCAAGGCAGCCAACCGCAAGCACTGGAAGAAGAGGGCGGACAAGGGGCCACCACCTACAACAACCAGTTTATGCTTATCCCTGCCACCACTCCGTGGCGTGCAACCCCCACGCCCAAACCCCAAGTGGATGGCCCCATGATAGGCACCGTGGTGGGACCAGACGGCGAAGAAATCTTCTGCGATGAACACGGTCGAGTGAAAGTCCACTTCCCGTGGGACCGTTATTCCAACGGCGATGACAAAAGCAGCTGCTGGATACGGGTGGCGCAAGGCTGGGCAGGCAGCCAATACGGCATGATGGCGATTCCCCGCATTGGCCATGAAGTGATTGTGTCCTTCCTACACGGTGACCCTGACCAGCCGATTATCACTGGCCGCACCTATCATGCGACCAATGTGCCGCCCTATACCTTACCGGCACACAAAACCAAGACGGTTTGGCGCAGCGAGAGTCATCAAGGCGAGGGCTACAACGAGCTCACGTTCGAAGACCAATCGGGCAGTGAGCAAGTGTATTTACACGCCCAAAAAGACTGGCATACCGAGGTAGAAAACGACCGGGTGACCGAGATAGGTCATGACAACCATCATCAGGTACACAATGACCAATTTCATCGTGTGATGGGCAATGCACATCATACCGTGGAGGGAGAGAGTCGCCAGTACACCCAACAAGACCAAACCCTGATTGTTGACGGCTCGCTGCATGTAAAAGCTGGCCAAGTGTGGGTGAATGACGCCAGTAACGAAATTCACATCAAAGCCGGTCAAAAAGCAGTGATTGAGGCGGGAAGTAGCATCACCGTCAAAGCCGGCGGCAGTTTTGTCAGCATTGATGGCGGCGGTGTTCATCTTGTGGGCCCTGCGATTAACCTCAACTCAGGCGGCAGCCCCGGTGCAGGCAGTGGCTATGCCGGTAAAGTCGCTGCCCTGCCATTTGGGGTGGAGTCGCCAGAGAGTCCCGATCCTTTACCCCTGCAGCTTTCGCCTGCGACTCTAAAAGTGGCATCGGTGGCAAACCTTCCTGTGCTGAAATTGTGTCAACGACAATTCGATGGTTCATGCCCTCGTCAAGATTGTCCGTGTTTGCAGGAAGAGGGATAAGTGTATGGCAACGCATTATTGGCTTCTCGTTGATGCAGTAAGGATCAGTGATGCCGCGCAACTGATTCAAGAACACTTTAGTGTCCAGCAAATTCTGCCCCTATATGCAGGCACTCCCTTTGATTATCTGCTTGAGCAAAGCCCTTATTTGGTGAATATGGGAGCGGATATCGCTAACGTCGAGACATGGCGCACACTGTCTTATTTTGATACCAGCTCGGTAATATTTGCAGTGGATGACAAAACCTGTGCAGATGACTTTATTGCGCACTTACAAGCGATGTTGAAGATAGAAGTTGCTGGCCAAGTTTTATGTTTGCGCTTTCAAAGCCAACGACTTTGGGATGCCGTTTTAGCACACGCCAATACAGACGATATCGTGCAATGCTTGGGGCCTAGCAAAGGGGTGTTTTGGTTTAACTCAGACGATGTGCCTGTGTGCCTATACAAGCCAAATCCATTCACGCCCGTGGAGGGCGAACAACAAGATTCTGTTTTTAAGCAGTGGGTGTGACATGAAAGAATACAAAATAACGAAAGGTGACTGCTTAAGTCTTATTGCTGAAAAGTTTGACGTCTCCGAAGAGGATCTTCTCAAGCTGAACAGTACGCAAATCAAAGATCCCGACTTTATCTATGCTGGAGATACGTTAAAGATAGAGCTGCCGGAACCTGCCGATACGGAGGCCTCTCGCGAATCATTTAAAAAGGCACCAGAAGCGCCTGCTACGGAACAAGAGTGTCAAATCGCTGATTTTGTCGACATCTTATATGTGCCAGCGCATCCTAAGACGGGTGAAAAATGCTGGTACGCAGTGACACAAGAGGCCAAGGACCTTATCGAAGAAGAAAAAGTCCTAATGCAGGACGCCGTTGTTGAAGGCGACTACAGCACCACATTGGCAAATATCAATCAGCTTGGCATCATGTCTAAGTTTGCCACACGCCCTCATGAAGCGTTTATGGATGAGGAAGACAAGGAACTCTATACCACCCTTCTGCCACTACGTTTAGTGGTACAAACAAAAGCCTATTATAAATCTGCGGATCCTCAGGGGTTTCTAACCCAGGCACTTGAGGAGCTTGACTTAGCGTTTGATGATATTGTTCAGCAAGAGACTCGACGAGAAAATGCTGAAAGAAATGCACTGTATTATGGCGGTAAGTTTCAATCTCTTGCACCTCAAGACAGAAGTGGCAACGCAAATTTTGACAAATTGGTCGAAGAGCGTGTCCGTACTTTTATATTGAATGCCATTGACGAACGTATTACCGAGCTGGAAGAGGAAGCGGAAAGAAATGCTGGCAACATTAATTCAGATGATGGGACTAAGTTTGTATTTAGCGAAGACCACCAATACTTCACATCACGAAGAGAAGAGCGGATTAAAAGAGCGTGTAACCTTATTTACGACTATATCGATGGTCTGGATCTGGCTAAAAGGCCACACCAAGCGGCGATACGTGAGCTTAACGAGCTAGCGAAAGATGGTTTTCTTCCCGGTTTCAAGCTACTCAACCAAGAAGGTATTGTTTTTAAAGAGCAATGTTTGACGTTGGAGCAACTAGAGGGAGATGTCGGTGTTGCGGCGGGACCTCAAGTATTACGCAACCGCGGAGACGACTGGCGGACATCACCAGAACCAATTTCAATCGAGCAGACTGAGCTGATTGATAGCTTATACCAAGAGATAACAGGTAGCACTGAAATAAATGACAGCCTAAACATTGAAAGCCTTGTTAATGATGTCAATAAAGCCGCGTGGTCGTATTATCCAGCTAAGGCATTGATACACCTTATCGACATGACGATAACCAAACATCAAAATGCTTTGAATCAAATACTGGGTCAAAGCCAAGGCACACCGCTTGATAAGCTTTTTAATAAACTATTAACAATAAAGTTGATAGCACAAAAAAGAATAGAGCATTTAAAAATCTTGGCTAAACAAACGGCTCAAAAAGGCCCTAACCAGCTTCGATTCTTTTTTGCCGATGCTGAAAGGAAAGATCTGGCACCCGAGCTTGTATTAGTGTGGGATAGAAAAGATCACCAGCCCAATAAAAAAGGTGTAAGTGCCTTTGTCAATGATGCGGGACTCAGCGATATTCAGCCAGTTGAGTGCAGTTTTTTATCCACAGGGCAAGTTTTTTACCTGCGTGGACCAGAGTGGTATATGCCTTACGATAAGTCAGATCCATTCTATACCAAAGCAGCTTGCCATGTTGATTTCATTACTGATCGTATTACGTTTGCATCTCCTCAGACAGGCGGGGGGAATATCGTTGGTGTAAATAGTGTCACTGATGCATTAAAAGAGTTAAGAAAAACAAGTGTCCAACTGTGCATAGCCCCGTTAAAAACGCAATCTCAATTCGACACTGTGTTTTGGCAAGATAGTTACCACGCTCAAGAAGGCAATATCGAGGGTTTAAACGAGCCTGCTTATGCGGAAGATGCAGGAGCACAATTTCTTCGTTTTACAGCAAAGGGAGAGTCAGCACTTAACCTTCCGTTATCAGGCTATTCAGACCTAATCAAAGATCCTCGCCAAGTGGGGGCGAGTGGCAATATTTCGGCTAAGTTGGCGCTTTTGCAAGGACAAATGAGTATTTGTCTGTGGTTACCAGAGGGTGAGCAAAACAATACCTTGGGTGAAAATGCATCAGCGTCATCAGCTAGGGGTCATGCGGTGACGCTTTTCTATACCGATGATAAGGGTGATGAGTACAGCTACGATGTTGGCGCGTTAATGGCACGTATAACCGGTTCAGTCTATGGGTTAGTTGGTGCGACGTGTCAGTTAGGGAGTAGCGTTACTGTCGGTCCTAGTGACATAGATAATGGGCTAGGGGTACGTGGTAGTACCGTTACCCTTTTCGACCCTAACGTCCATCGAGTTGAGAATATGACTGGTGCAACGCAACAAGACTTAGTGAATAGTCAGGTTGCAGCGGAGGCAGGTGTAACGGTAGATGCCTTTGTCGGAGTAGAAGTAGGCGGTGCCTTGGGGGCGGACGTTTTCTGGGTAGCACCTAATGCTCGAGTTCCTAAAACCTTAGGTACGATTAAGGGTGAATTTTCGGCCGCGTACGGCGCAGGCTTTCACAGTGAATTCCGTATTGCTTTCCAGGCCGGCGTCCTAGTGGTCATCGCATCTGCGCGCTTAGTAGTTGGAGGCGGGTGTAAGGGCACCTTGGGCATCGAATTAAATGCGATCAATAGTGATGACTTTATCGACTGTCTACTTGGCGTACTTAAGCAAAGTAACTTCCGCCGCTTATCTGTGTTTGGTGATGTAGATGAAAACGGAATAAATGATGATTTTAATACCCTTAACGACATCGCGACGATAGCTATTGGTTTGGGTCTATCCTTTTCTAAGGTACTACTTATGCCACCGAACCTGTGGGCATCGTACAAAAAGAATGTCATAAGCAAAGAATATGCTCCGTTCTTAGCCGAACAGTTAACAGAAAAAAAGAAGGCAGAGAAGGCGAAACCTTGGGTTATGAGTATTCCGCCTCAAACATTAGCTAATCTTTTGAATACGCTATTAAAAACGCAAACGGAAACGACCTCTTTACTTGAAACTATACTCGATACGTTGCTAGATAGAGAAACGGAGACCAGTGTAGAAGACAGCGCTGAGTTTTTAAATAGACGCCAAGCTCAAGCAATTTTAAATATTATGGAATGGTTGAGTAACGATACAACAAACCAAGATGAGCATGGGCCATGTGCGAGTCAGCGACAGTGGAAAGAAGCTTTGATTGAGATGGCCGACCTTCATGCAGGAGCTGATAAACCTCAGCAGTGGGAGGGGTTCAGAGAGAGCTGGTATAAAATAGCAAGGTTTATTCATAGAACTCTTTTGGTTGCTGGAACAGTTCAACAGAGTGATTTATTGAAAAAAGTTAGAAATGACTTCGATCAAGCTTCAAAAATTCTCTGTGGCAGAATGGTACTAACTAGTTACACAAACACGGTTGATACAAAACGACTCGAACCTGTCACTCATACAGAGTATCGTGCCTATGCGCGTTCAGTGGTGGCTAATGCTAGTAGACGAGGTGTAGAAATTGAGCTAACTAGCTATAAAAATGATGAAGATAACAAACATATCGCATTAGTACCCGAAAAAAATGAAAAAATAATTGATTGGAGCCTTAAAGATGTCGGTTTATAAAAATATTATAAAGATAGCTTTTCTGCTATTTGTAGTGATAGCTATCAGTGCTTGTAAGGAAAAAGAAAAGGCGATCAACCCGGAAGATGATATCCCTTTATTTAAGAGCTTTATTGAAAGGAACATCGATAAAGTAGCCGATGATCCTTATATATCCAGCACAGTTCGTCCTGAAAATGAAATGTATGATGTGTTGCTTGACCTACAACGAGGAACGCCGTGGAACAAAGAAGAAGAAGATAGGTTTAACCGCCTGATAGGAAGAGGGAATGCTCATGCAACGATTCTATATTCGCGATTAACATTGAATGATATCTCAGAAAAAAGTGTCGCAGTATCTCGTCTAGCGAAGCTAATGAGCGAGGGAAATCCTTATGCAGCTTATTGGCTTTCTAATAGAAGCTATCGCTGTCAAGCACACCTAGGCTCGAGTAGTCTTGGTAATAAAGTAGCGAAAGATCTTGGCTTAGATACCTCCTATGAAAATAAATACTGCACTGAGGAAATTTACCAAAAAGCAGTCGAGGGATTTAAAAAACTCGCAGCGGAAGGCGATCTTCGTGCTCAGTATTTTTTGTTAAAAGATCAAGGTCTTGATGAATCAGTAGAAAAGCGTGAAGAGTATATAAAAGAAGTGATTCGATTTGCAGAGGCGCATTACTATAAGCCATTGATGGACTATACCGACTCATTGCAAAAGCAGACAAATAACGGTGTCATCTTTCGTTCAAAAGAACTAGAAAAATTAGCATTCGATCTTTTTAAGATTGCAAGTAATAATAATTACATCCCAGCTATGGGGACAGTAATGTACTACGAAGAGAATAATGATGAATTATTCGAAAGAATGAAAAAAGTAGGAGGCAGTTACTACTTTTTATCAATGGCATTAGATAGAAGTGATGAGCTAAATAATCAAGAAAAATATTGTCATGCGTTATTGTACGAAAAGATATTTAAGGATAGTCGTTATTTTATTTATTATGATGACTGGCCAGATAAGAGTGATTACGATGAAAGCATTTGTAATATAGAAAAAGAAATCGCTGAGATGAAACCGATGATTTATATCGATTACTTCACTAGGATCGATAATTGGGGCCAAGGTTGATTTTCTGTTCAGTTGAGACTGGTACGTTAAAAATTTCAAGACTTCTTGGCCGTTTTTATTTGACATCCTAAATGTTCACCACCCAGTGAGTGTTATAACACTTGCTGGGCGGTAGCATTTCTTAGCTTTAAAACGTTATGCTATCTCTCGGCCAAAACATCACTACCTGTTGGGCATAGCACTATGATAAGTCATAAAACGATTATCCAAGTTATACTTTTAAGCATATCGATGAGTTTCCTCTCCGGTTGCAAAGAAAAGGCGATCAACCCTGAAGATGACATTCCTTTATTTAAAGACCTCATTGAGGCGAACATTGATAAAGTTGTCGATGATCCTTACATATCAAGTACACTGAGGCCTGATGATGAGATGTATGAAGTGATGTTAAAACTACAACGGGGTATACCTTGGAGTGAAAGCTGAGAAGAGGAACTCAATCGTCTATTCTAGACGGTCAGGAGGATTCGGTCCCCATTGGGCAAGTACGAGAGAAAAAGCGCATATTGCTTTGGGATGAGCACAAAGATTGGGCACCAGAAAATTTGAACAATCAAATTGTGCCTGACTCAATGGCGTTGAATACGACAATTGTTGAATACGACAATTGTTGAATACGACAATTGTTGAGTGCGCACTCACTGCCAAGCCAAACGAAGGAGGGTGTTCATAGTTCTGTGTCACCCAACGTTTAAAGATCTACGTAGTCGTCGAGCCGCCCTTCGAAGTGGATGCTCAGTTGGGACAATGTCAGGTTCCAATTCTGCACCGGATGCGTCCACTTCTCTGACGCCTTCAACATACCTGCATACAGCAACTTGAGC